>NZ_JACVYG010000026.1:0-136642 GCF_014712245.1 Streptomyces sp. 5-10 | reverse complement strand
TCGGTGGTGCCCTCGGCGGTGTCGGCGGCGGACTCGGCCGCCGCCGTGCTTTCCGGGGCGCCCGCGCCGTCCAGGGTCACACCGCCACGGGTGCGGCGCCGGACCCGGCGGCTGCGCGCGGGGCGCTCCTCCGCGGCCGGGGCGGCGGACCGGCGGCCGCGGCCTCCGCGGCCGCCGGTCTCGCCCAGGTCCTCGATCTCCTCGGCGGCGAGCCCGGCCCGGGTGCGCTCGGCACGCGGGAGCACGCCGGTGATGCCCTGGGGGATGCTCAGCAGCTCATAGAGGTGGTCGGAGGTGGAGTACGTCTCCTCCGGCTCGTTGAACGGCAGGTCCAGCGCCTTGTTGATCAGCTGCCAGCGCGGGATGTCGTCCCAGTCGACGAGCGTGATCGCGGTGCCCGAGGCGCCCGCGCGACCCGTACGGCCGATGCGGTGCAGATAGGTCTTCTCGTCCTCGGGCGACTGGTAGTTGATCACATGCGTGACGCCCTCGACGTCGATGCCGCGCGCGGCGACGTCGGTGCACACCAGCACGTCGACCTTGCCGTTGCGGAAGGCGCGCAGCGCCTGCTCGCGCGCCCCCTGGCCGAGGTCGCCGTGGACCGCGCCGGAGGCGAAGCCACGGCGCGCGAGCTGATCGGCGATGTCGGCGGCGGTCCGCTTCGTACGGCAGAAGATCATCGCGAGGCCGCGGCCCTCCGCCTGCAGCACCCGCGCCACGACCTCCGGCTTGTCCAGGGAGTGGGCGCGGAAGACGTGCTGGGTGATGTTGGCCACGGTCGCGCCCTCGTCGTCCGGCGCGGTGGCACGGATGTGCGTGGGCTGCGACATGTAGCGCCGGGCCAGCGAGATGACCTGGCCCGGCATGGTGGCAGAGAAGAGCATCGTCTGGCGTTTGGCGGGCAGCAGCTGGATGATCTTCTCGACGTCGGGCAGGAAGCCCAGGTCGAGCATCTCGTCGGCCTCGTCCAGGACGAGCGCCTTGACGGCGGAGAGCCGCAGCTTCTTCTGACCCGCCAGGTCCAGCAGCCGGCCCGGGGTGCCGACGACCACGTCGACGCCCTTCTTCAGGGCCTCGACCTGCGGTTCGTAGGCGCGGCCGCCGTAGATCGACACGACGCGGACGGCGCGGACCTTACCGGCGGTCAGCAGGTCGTTGGTCACCTGCTGGCACAGCTCGCGGGTGGGGACGACCACGAGCGCCTGCGGGGCGTCGGTCAGCTGCTCGGGCTTGGCCCGGCCGGCCTCGACGTCCGCGGGGACGACGACGCGCTCCAGCAGGGGGAGGCCGAAGCCCAGCGTCTTGCCGGTGCCGGTCTTGGCCTGGCCGATGACGTCGGTGCCGGAGAGGGCGACCGGAAGCGTCATCTCCTGGATGGGGAACGGGGACGTGATGCCGACGGCTTCCAGGGCCTCGGCGGTCTCGGGGAGGATCCCGAGTTCTCGGAAGGTGGTCAGGATGCTTGCCTCTTCTGTGAGCGCGGCGGGAGGCGGCGAAGGGGGTCGCACGGCGCCCGGGTGCACCGGCCTTGGGGATGGCCGGTTCGGCGCGGGACCACGGCCTTCGCTCGAGCGCACACGCCGCGAGCGGGTCCCTCCTGCCATGCGCACAAGTGATGCGCGCCGCGCGGAGGGCGGTCGGGTTTGGAGCCGATCGGGCCACCGACCGGGCATCCGCATTCGTGGAACGACCCGCCGATACTCGACGGGCGCATTTATCACTGTACCCCGTAAGCGCGCATCTGTGACCGGGCTGTCCGATGCGGGGCCTCCGTGGGCATGGCTGACCAGGGCCTTCCCCGGGGCGCGGAGCGGGCTATTGTGCGCTCCATGGAGACGCCTGACACGCCTGAGACGCCCGCCGCGACCACCGGGGACCGCGCCGGGGACGACGCAGCTCCGGGGAAGGGCAGCGGGGAGAAGGCCCCGGAGCCCACCGGGATCGCCGCCCAGGACTGGGACACGGCGGCCGCCGATCCGCAGTACCGGGCCGCCGTGGTGGATCTGCTCGGCGCCCTCGCGTACGGCGAGCTGGCCGCCTTCGAGCGGCTGGCGGAGGACGCGAAGCTGGCGCCCACGCTCGAGGACAAGGCGGAGCTGGCGAAGATGGCGTCCGCCGAGTTCCACCACTTCGAGCGGCTTCGGGGACGGCTCTCGGCCATCGGCGAGGCGCCGACGGAGGCGATGGAGCCGTTCGCGGCGGCGCTGGACGGGTTCCACCGGCAGACCGCGCCGTCCGACTGGCTGGAGGGCCTGGTCAAGGCGTATGTGGGCGACTCGATCGCCAGTGACTTCTACCGCGAGGTCGCGGCCCGGCTGGACTCCGACACCCGCGATCTGGTGCTCCAGGTGCTGGACGACACCGGCCACGCCTCGTTCGCGGTCGAGAAGGTGCGGGCCGCGATCGAGGCCGATCCGCGGGTCGGCGGGCGGCTGGCGCTGTGGGCGCGGCGGCTGATGGGCGAGGCGCTGTCGCAGGCCCAGCGGGTGGTCGCGGACCGCGACGCGCTCTCCACGATGCTGGTCGGCGGGCTGGCCGACGGCTTCGACCTGGCGGAGGTGGGCCGGATGTTCTCCCGGATCACCGAGGCCCACACCAAGCGGATGGCCGCCCTGGGGCTCGCCGCCTAGGCCTTGGGGCTCGCCGCCTGCGTCTACGGGCCACCGCCTTACGCCGGGACCGAACGCCGGCGGCGCGTCCTGGCCGGGCGGATGAGCAGCGACAGCAGCGCCGCCGCGAACCCGAGCGCGACGATCAGCACGGCCGCCGTATGCCCCGAGCCCAGCACCGTATGGGTCAGCAGAGCGCCCAGAAGCGCGGCGGCGGGGCCGGTGGACAGGACGAGGGGCCGTGCGGGCAGCCTTCGGGGGAGCCGGTGGAGCGCCCCGTACGCGACGACGAGACCGATCAGTACCGAGGCGAGCGCTTCCCAGAACAGCATTGGCGCGTCCTTCCCGTGAGCGGACCGGGACCGATTCGTGATCACGAGTCGGTCACGCCCGTCCTACCCGTGCCCGACCGGAGGCAACCCTGTCCATGGGGGCGGTCTGTGGCGCACGGCGAGCCGGGGGGTGCGTGCGAGCGCGAACAGCGGCGGGGTCCGGTGGTCTTGCTCCACCGGACCCCGCCGCTGTGGGTGAATCCTCAGGCCGCGCCGAAACCGACCTTGCGGGCGGTCGGCTCGCCGAGCTCGACGTAGGCGAGCCGGTCGGACGGGACCAGGACCTTGCGGCCGTGGTTGTCCTCCAGGGTCAGCACCTGAGCCTTGCCGCCGAGCGCCTCGGCCACCAGGCGCTCGACCTCCTCGGCAGACTGCCCGCTCTCCAAGGTGATCTCGCGGGGCGCGTGCTGCACGCCGATCTTGACCTCCACGGCCTTGTCCCTCCGACGGTCAACTGGGGTAGCGCGGCCATCCGCGCTGTACACCAGCACACACTAGCCGGGCCGGGACACCCGCCGGGGGCCGCGGGCGCACGCCTGCAGCGAACACGCCCGCCGGTCGCGAACACGCCTCTTCGCGGCCGGGAACGGTCCCGGCCGCTCAGTGACCACGCCCATCCGCCCCGCCGCGCCCGTCGGGTCCGCCCGGCGGTCCGCTCAGTGGCCGCCCTCGGCCCCGTGCAGCGGGAAGCCCGCGATACCCCGCCAGGCCAGCGAGGTGAGCAACTGCACGGCGGTCTCCCGCGGCACGGCGCTCTCGCTGGAGAGCCAGTAGCGCGCGACCACCTGGGACACCCCGCCGAGGCCCACGGCCAGCAGCATCGATTCGTCCCGGGACAGCCCGGTGTCCTCGGCGATGACCTCGCTGATCGCCTCGGCGCACTGCAGCGAGACGCGGTCCACGCGCTCGCGCACCGCGGGCTCGTTGGTCAGATCGGACTCGAAGACGAGCCGGAAGGCGCCGCCCTCCTCCTCGACGTAGGCGAAGTACGCCTCCATGGTCGCCGCGACGCGCTGCTTGTTCTCGGTGGTCGAGGCGAGGGCGGTGCGCACCGCCTGGAGCAGGGCGTCGCAGTGCTGGTCGAGCAGGGCCAGATACAGCTCCAGCTTGCCCGGGAAGTGCTGGTACAGCACCGGCTTGCTGACCCCGGCGCGCTCGGCGATGTCGTCCATCGCGGCCGCGTGGTAGCCCTGCGCGACGAAGACCTCCTGAGCCGCCCCCAGCAGCTGATTACGTCGGGCTCGGCGCGGCAGGCGCGTACCCCGTGGGCGCGCCTCGGTCTGCTCGATGGCTGTCACGCCGCCTCCCAATGAATGATCCCTGTGCACGATGTCCATCGCGCCCGCCATCGTACTTTTGGGTAACAGTGCGGCGCGCTGTCCGTGCGGAGAATTTCACGTACCGGACTCTATGAAAAGCCCATAAATGGCGCTGGTCACCGGTAGTCCTCCTCGTTCTCCTCGACGATCCGCGCCTGTTCCGCCCGGTCGGCCTCGTTGGCTTCCACGAACTCGTCGGCCCTGGGCCGTTCGTCACGGCGGGAGATCACCTCGCGGTGCTGTTCGACGGCGTCCGCCTCGGGAGCCTCGACGTCGCGCGCGGTGGCTTCGTCGGTGTTCTCCACGGAGTCCTCGAAGGTGTCGGGGTCGGTTGGGTCGATGGACATGTACTCCCCTTCCCTGTGGCGGCTTCGCACCGGTGGTCGCCAGTGGTGGGCGCCAGTGATGGGTTCCCACTTACGGCGGCTTTCCACCGACGGCTACCCAGTGCGGCCATCCGGTGGCAAGCCCGTGGCAAGGTGATCGCCCCTGTGTCTTACGAGCCTAGGAGAGGTCACTTTCGGACGCTACGTGGTCTGTGAGCGTGAACACACGGTCGCGCGCGTGATCGTCTCGTAACATTGCGGCATGTCTTCGACCGAGCCGCCGGAAGCCCGCATCGTCGCGGCGGTGCCGCCCGCGAGGTCCGTGCGGGTCGGAGCGGGTGAGAAGCTGCGGACCGCCGCCCTTCCGGGGCTCACGATGACCGTGCGCTGCCGTCCGCCGGCCGCATCAGGGCTGCCGCCCGCGCTCTTCGTCCACGGCCTCGGCGGCTCCTCGCAGAACTGGTCGGCGCTCATGGAGCTGCTCGCCGACCGGGTGGACGGCGAGGCCCTCGACCTCCCCGGCTTCGGCGACTCCCCGCCGCCGGACGACGGCAACTACTCCATAACGAGCCATGCCCGCGCCGTGATCCGCTACCTCGACGCACAGGCCCGCGGGCCGGTCCACCTGGTCGGCAATTCGATGGGCGGCGCGATCGCCACCCGCGTCGCCGCGGTGCGCCCCGATCTGGTGCGCACCCTCACGCTCGTCTCGCCCGCGCTGCCCGAGCTGCGCCCGCAGCGCACCGCGGTGCCGACCGGCCTGCTCGCGGTGCCCGGGGTGACCCGGCTGTTCACCCGCTTGACCAGGGACTGGGACGCGGAGCGGCGCACCCGCGAGGTGATGATGCTCACCTTCGGCGATCCGTCCCTGGTCACCCGGGAGGCCTTCGCCCACGCGGTGGAGGAGTTCGAGCGCCGGCTCGCCCTCCCGTACTTCTGGGACGCGCTCACCCGCTCGGCGCGCGGGCTCGTCGACTCGTACACCCTGGGCGGTCAGCACTCCCTGTGGCGTCAGGCCGAGCGGGTGCTCGCCCCGACGCTGCTCGTCTACGGCGGCCGCGACCAGTTGGTGTCCGTAAGGATGGCGGACCGGGCCAACGCCACCTTCCGCGACTCGCGTCTGCTGACGCTGTTGGACGCCGGGCACGTCGCGATGATGGAGTATCCCGAGGCGGTGGCGCGCGGAATGCGCGAGCTGCTCGACGACGTTGATCAACGAGGCGACCGGGACAGCCGGGAGGCGCGGGGGGCCGTACCGGCGTCCGGCGCGGACGGGAGCGATGCGGCGCGTGGGTAAACACAGCGCACGTGGCGGCCAGGAGGGCCGGGAGCGCCGGTCCATCGTGGCGGGCTCCGGCCAGGGGCAGGGCTCGGGCCAGGGGCAGGGCTCGGGCCCCGAGTTCGTCGAGTACGGCGCGTCCGGCGAGGCCCCCGCGGCCGACAACGGCAGACCGGGGACCGGGCGCCGCCGGGCCGCACCGGGGCCCGGCGCCCCGGATCCCGGGGTCACCCCGCCGCAGGGCGTGCCGAGGCCGCCTTACGGAGCCGGCGGGCCCGCGGCGCGCACCAGGGGCGGACACCCCGAGCAGCGCGAGGCGGGCGGCGGCTGGGGCGCGGTCGGTGGCCGCGGCGGCGGTCCGGGCGGGCTCAGAGGTCCCGGTGGACCAGTCGGTCCCGGCGGTCAGCGGCCCCCTTACGGCCTGCGCACCATGAACCCGCCGCAGCGCCCGACCACGGGTGGCGCGGCCGGTCTGATGCCCGGCCCGCGCAAGGAGTACATCGAGGCGTTCGACACCCCCGACGCCGTGGACTGCGACGGCGACGACGTCTTCGCCGCCGGTGCGCCGGGCGGCGTGCCCCCGCAGCGCCGTACGCAGCGGGCGGCCACCCCCTCCGAGGGGTTCGGCGGCGGCTCGGGCGGCGACGGCGGGAGCGGGCCGGGCGACGCCGAGCAGGAGCCCCCGGGCAAGGGGGCGCGCGGTGTCGCCAAAGGCGGTAAGGGGCGCACGTTCACCGGTGTCGCCGCCGCGGCCGTGACCACCGTGCTGGCCGTCGTGGTGGCCGGACAGGTCGCGAGCGGACCGCAGGGCGGCGGCGGTAAGACGCAGGCCCAGGGCGGCTCGGAGCGCGGCGGCGACGCCGCCTCCCGCGGCTCCCACGCCGACGACGGCCGCGGTGCGGCCCGCTCGGCGGAGTCGCCCGCCCCCGTCACCTATGACGAGAAGATGGCGGCCCTCTACCCGCTCGACGCCAAGCTGCGCGGATCCGGCGCCTTCCAGACCGTCGGCGGGCACGACAAGGCGCCCGGCCGCGGCCAGGTGCTGCGCTACCGCGTCGATGTGGAGAAGGGGCTGCCGCTCGACGGCAAGCTGTTCGCCGAGGCCGTGCACAAGACGCTGAACGACGACCGCAGTTGGGGGCACGGCGGCGTTCGCACCTTCGAGCGGGTCTCGTCCGGGCACGCGGACTTCGTGATCACCCTCGCGAGCCCCGGGACCACGGCGGCGTGGTGCGCCAAGTCCGGCCTGGACACCACCGAGGACAACGTCTCCTGCGACTCGGCGTCCACCGAGCGCGTCATGATCAACGCCTATCGGTGGGCGCAGGGCGCCAAGACCTTCGGCGACGACAAGATGCACTCCTACCGCCAGATGCTCATCAACCACGAGGTGGGCCACCGTCTCGGCCACAACCACGAGATCTGCCCCAAGCAGGGCGCGCTGGCGCCGGTGATGATGCAGCAGACCAAGTTCCTGTCGACGGACGGCGCCACCTGCCGCCCCAACGCCTGGCCGTTCCCCAAGGGCTGACGGGCCCGTATCGGCCCATATGGCGCCTCCATAGCGCCTCGCAACGCCTGAGTTCCCGATAGGTCACGTGCGTTCACCCCTTCCGGTGGTGCGACGGACAACCGTCCATCACGCCATGGCCCTGCGCGCATAACGTGCTCCCGCTGCCTGACGGCGGCCGCCGCCGGTGACGGCGGCAGACGAACGGCCCGTTTGGGAGATCGGGGGTGCGCTCATGCGCGTGGGACTGCTTACGGAGGGTGGCTATCCGTATGCGACCGGTGATGCGCGGGTGTGGTGCGACCGGCTGGTGCGCGGGCTCGCCCAGCATGAGTTCGAGGTGTACGCGCTCAGCCGCGGCCCCGGCCAGGAGCGTGCGGGCTGGGGCGAGCTGCCGCGGCACGTCGGCCGGGTGTGCACCGCTCCGCTGTGGGGAGAGCCCGAGCCCCGGCGGGGCGGGTGGGGCGGCCGCCGGCAGCGGCGGAGGTTCGCCGAGCACTTCGGGGAGCTGGCCGCGGCCATCAGCGCGCCCTACGGTTCCGGCGCGCCCCATGGCTCCGGTGTGCCCGGGCGCTCCACGGACCAGGCGGACCGTTTCGCCAATGGTCTCCACGGCCTGGCGGACCTGGCGGGGGAGTACGGCGGACTGTCCGCCGCGCTCCGCTCCGAGGACGCCGTAAGGACGCTGGAGCGGGCCTGCCGCGCCCTCGGGGCGCCGCACGGCGCGCAGCGGGCGCGGGTCGCCGATCTGCTGACCGTCACCGAGGCCCTGGAGCGCGCCCTGCGCCCGCTGTCGCTCGACTGGTACGGCCACGGGGCCGGAGGCGACCCGGGGCTGTCCGGGGTGGATCTGTGCCACGCCGCGACCGGCGGCGCCGCCGTGCTCCCCGGGCTGCTGGCCAAGCGCCGCTTCGGCACCCCGCTGCTGCTCACCGAGTACGGCGTACGGCTGCGCGAGAGCTATCTGGCGGGCGCCGCCGGTGCGGTCGGTGCGGTCGGTGCGTCTGGTGCGGCTGGTGCGTGTGGTGCGGTCGGCCCGGAGGGCGGACGGCCGCTCTCCGGGCCCGTACGGTCCCTGCTGACCGCGTTCCACGGCCGGCTGGCCGCCGAGGCGTACGCGCGGGCCGATCTGATCACCCCCGGCAATACGCACACCCGTCGCTGGCAGGAACGGTGCGGCGCCGACCGGGAGCGGCTGCGCACCGTCTACCCGGGCATGGACGCCGCTCGCTTCGCGGAGGTCGGCGAGCAGGGCGCGGCCCCGTCCGAAGGCGACGACCGGACGCTGGTGTGGGTGGGCCGGATCGAGCCGCCCAAGGACGTCATCGCCCTGCTGCACGCCTTCGCCGAGGTGCGCCGCTGGCAGCCGGACGCCCGGCTGAGGATCATCGAGACCCGGCGCGGCGAGGACCCGGAGCCGGACGGCTATCCGGCCCACTGCCGGGCGCTGGCCGACCACCTCTTCCCCGACGAGGCGGCGGACGCCCACTCAGCCGGTGACAATCCCGTCTCCTTCGAACGGCTCGGCGACCCCGAGGTGCCGACCCTGGCCGACGCCTATGGGGCGGGCGGCGTCGTGGTGCAGTCCAGCGTGGTCGAGGGCTTTCCGGTCGGGCTGGTCGAGGCGATGTTGTGTGGGCGGGCCACGGTGTCCACGGACGTGGGCGCGGTGTGCGAGGTCATCGGCGGCACCGGGCTCGTGGTGCCCCCGCGCAACCCCCGGGCGCTCGCGGACGCGTGCCTGGCGCTGCTGAGAGACGCCGAGCGCGGTGCGCGTCTGGGCGCCGCCGCGCGCGCCCGTGCGCTGGAGCTGTTCACCGTCGAGCAGAACGTCGCGGCGTTCCGCGGGATCTATCTGGAGCTGATGTCGCACTGCCCGGTGCCGCGCGAGGAGGTCGGCGAGGGCGGCGGGCCGCTGCCGTTCTCCCGCCCCGCCGAGGCCCATGTGCCGGGGCGCTGGACCGCGGGCCGCGACGGCGACGGCTTCGGGCACCGGCTGCCCGGCCCGGCCGCTTCCCGCCCCGCCCCGGAGCACACCCCCACCTGGGCCGGTCCACCGCCGCGCGAGCCGCTGGGCGTGGGCCCGTGCCCGTCCGAGGAGGGCGCATGACCACGCCTCCCCGGTGGAACGGCCCGTTCGATCCGGATCCGGCCTCCTCCGACCGTGGCCTCGCGTCCGATCGGGGCCTCGCGTCCGACCGTGGCCTCGCCTCCGACCGTCGCCTCGCGTCCGATCGCGGCCTATCCTCCGATCGCGGCCTCGCCGACCTGTCCGGGGCCGCTCGGGTGCCGGTCTCCCGGGTGCCGGTCTCCCGGGTGCCGGTCTCCCGGCGGCCGGACGAGGCGTCCGCGCGCACCGGCGCCGGGAAGGGGCAGGGGAAGGTGCGGCGCGGGCCCGCCGACCCGGTGCGGGCGCTGATGCACCGCCACCATGACCTGTGCGCCCGGGCCGTCGATCCGCTGGAGATCGCCGCCGGGCTGGAGGCCCACGGTGTGACGGACCGCACGGCCGCGCGCTTCCGGCACCGCGATGTCTTCTCGCTCGCCGAGGAGCTGTACGCCCGGGTGCCGCGCGCCGAGGAGCCCGCGCCCCCGGCCGCCCCCGCGCCGGGGCGCGCGCTGGGCGTGCGGATGACGCTCGCGGCGCTGTGGCTGCTGCCGGGCGCCCTGTGCGCGGCGACCACCTCCGCCGTCTTCCGCGTCGGTGCCATCCGTAAGGACGCCACCGTCGGCCTCGCCCTGGGCGCGGGCGGCGCCGCCCTGACGCTCATCGCCCTGTGGCTGTGTCTGCGCCGCGGCCCCCTGCGCGTCCGTGGGCGCGGGCGCCGGGGCCGTATCGCGCACGCTCTCGGCACCGGCTGGCTGCTCGGCTACGCCGCCGCCGGGGACTGGCTGCTCACCGGGCTCCTCGACGGACGCCGGCCTTACGAGGCGGCGCCCGCGGGCGAGGCCGCCGTCCTCCTCGCCCTGGCCGCCGCGCCCGCCGCGTGGTGCGCCCGCTGGTTCGCCGTCAGGGCGCGCCGCAGGCTGGCGGTCAGCCGTGGTCTGGAGGAGTTCGCGGCGGGGGTGCGCCCGCTGTTCGCGGGCGTGGTGACGGCCTTCCTCTGCGCTCTGGCGGCCCTGGTGCTCGCGGCCCGGCTCACGGTGCCCGGATCGCCTCCCGCCGCCGCGTGGCTCTCGACGGCCGAGGCCGCCGTCGTGGCGCTCTGCGGGCTGCTGTTCCTCGCCCGGCTGCTCGCCGTCCACGGCTTCCGGAGGGCCGCGCTCAGCGGTATCGCCGTGGCCTGCGCGGTGCAGGCCGCGGCCCTGGCGACGGCCGCCGCCGCCCGGCTGCCGGGCGCCGCGCCGCTCGGGGAGCCCGTGGCACGGCTGGCCGCCGCCCAGGGCGCGGCCGCCGTCCCCGCCACCGCCTGCGGCGCCGCCGCGCTGGCGCTGCTGATCCACGCGTTCGGCGCCCTGTGCCAGGCCTCCGCCCACGGCGACCCCGGCGTGCGTACCGCCCGGGCCACTCGTGACCCCCGTACGACCCGCACCACCCCGGACCGCGCCCCATAAGGCGTCCACCGCGTCCGTAAGGCGTCCACCGTGCCCGTAAGGGGCCCACCGCGCCCGTAAGGCGCCCACCGAACCCGCCACCCCCCGTCCTTCCCCCTCAATGAGTCCGAGGAGCAACCACATGAGCTGCGACATGACCGATCAGCGCGCCGGTACGGGGAGGCGCGACCGATGAGAGTCCTGTTGCTCGGATCCGGCGGATTCCTCGGCCGCTATGTGGCCGAGCACCTGCTCGCCGACCCCGCCGTCCAGCTCACCGCGCTCGGCCGCGGCGACGACGCCGATGTGCGGTTCGACCTCTCCAACGGCAGCCCGGGCGCGCTCACCCGCTTCCTCAACGCGGTCCACCCCGGCGTCGTGATCAACTGCGCCGGGGCGACCCGCGGCGGGGCGCGCGAGCTCACCCGGCACAACACCGTCGCCGTGGCCACCGTCTGCGAGTCGCTGCGCCGCAGCGGCTGCGGCGCCCGCCTCGTCCAGATCGGCTGCTCCTCCGAGTACGGGCCCTCGCAGCCCGGCTCGTCGACCGCCGAGGACGCCGTGCCGCGCCCCGGCGGCCCGTACGGCGTGAGCAAGCTCGCCGCCACCGAGCTGGTGCTGGGCTCCGGGCTGGACGCGGTGGTGCTGCGGGTCTTCTCGCCCGTGGGGCCCGGCACTCCGGCCGGTTCGCCGCTGGGGCGGCTCGCGGAGGCGATGCGGCGCGCGATGCAGTCCGGGGAGAGCGAGCTCAAGCTGAGCGGCCTCGGCGTGCAGCGCGACTTCGTGGACGTACGGGACGTGGCGCGGGCGGTCCACGCGGCCTCGCTGTCGGCCGCGCAGGGCGTGGTCAACATCGGCAGCGGGCGCGCGGTGAGGCTGCGCGAGGCGGCCTCCGTGCTCGCCAGGGTCGCGGGCTTCGGCGGCGCCCTGCACGAGATCGACAGCCCGCCGGGGCGCGGGGGACCGCATCACGTCCCCGCCGCCACGGCCCACGTCCCGGCGCCCGCCCACCCCCATGGCGCGGCCCACGGCCACGCCACCGCCCACGGCCACGCGCCCGCCCACCCTCAGGCGGCGGGCGAGCAGGGCGGCGGCCCGGCGGGCCCCGGCGGCGCCACCACCTACCCCTACCCGGACGGTTGCGGCAGCTGGCAGCAGGCCGATGTGCGCACCGCCCGCGACCGGCTCGGCTGGCGCTCCAGGATCCCGCTGGAGGAGTCGCTCGCCGACATCTGGATGGAGGCGGCGTGTCGCATCTGATCCCCGCTGATCCCGGGCACGAGGTCCCGGCCGTCGCCACCCGGCTGGGCTTCGGAGTGCCCGGCTACGCCCACCCCCTGGTGGCGCCCACCGAGTGGGCCGAGCTGGCCCGCCCCGGCGCGCCCCTGCACTGGGCGGTCCTCAATATCGCCCGCGGACCCGGCTCGCGCAGGGATCCGCACTGCCTTACGGCCGCGGCCCGGCTGCGCGCCACGGGCGTACGGGTGCTGGGCCATCTCGACCTGCGGTGCGGCACCCGCCCCTTCGCCGAGGTGATCAGTGACGCGAACCACTTCCTGGACTGGTACCAGGTCGACGGCTTCTGCCTGGAGCGCTGCCCGGTGGACCGCCCCGGACTGCCGGAGGTCCGCCGTACGGCGGCCACGCTGCGCGCGCTGCTGGGCGGGGCCCATCTGGTGCTCGGCCAGGGCATCCACCCGCATGAGGGCTATATGGAGCTCGCCGATCAGCTGGTGACCTTCCGGGGCTCGTGGGCCGACTACCGCTGGTCCCAGGTGGCAGAGTGGACCGCGGGGTATCCGCCCGAACGGTTCTGCCACCAGGTGCACGGCGTCCCGCGCCGGCATCTCGAGGAAGCGCTGAGGATCGCCCGCTGGCAGGGTGCGGGCACGATTTACTTCACCGACCGTACGGCTCATCCCGAGGGGCGGACCTGCACCGATTCCCCCTGGACGGCCCTGCCCGGCTACTGGGACGAAATCGTCTCGCGACTCGGACCACGTGTCATGGAATGAGATGGGGCGTGGCAGTGTTACGAGAAGAAAACCACCCCGCTCACGCGGGGGTGAACCGTCTGCTCCCTCCCCTTACGGAGTCCCCGTGTCGCTGCCACCCCTGGTCGAGCCGGCTCCCGAGCTCACCGTCGACGAGGTCCGCAGGTACTCGCGCCATCTGATCATCCCCGATGTCGGGATGGACGGGCAGAAGCGGCTGAAGAACGCCAAGGTGCTCTGTGTGGGCGCGGGCGGCCTCGGCTCCCCGGCCCTGATGTACCTCGCCGCGGCCGGCGTGGGCACCCTCGGCATCGTGGAGTTCGACGAGGTCGACGAGTCCAACCTGCAGCGCCAGATCATCCACAGCCAGGCGGACATCGGCCGGTCCAAGGCGGAGTCCGCCCGTGACACGGTCCTCGGCATCAACCCCTACGTGAACGTCGTGCTGCACGAGGGCCGCCTCGAGGCGGACAACGTGATGGAGATCTTCTCCCAGTACGACCTGATCGTGGACGGCACCGACAACTTCGCCACCCGCTATCTGGTCAACGACGCGTGCGTGCTGCTGAACAAGCCGTACGTGTGGGGTTCGATCTACCGCTTCGACGGCCAGGCGTCGGTCTTCTGGTCCGAGCACGGCCCCTGCTACCGCTGCCTGTACCCGGAGCCCCCGCCGCCCGGCATGGTCCCGTCCTGCGCCGAGGGTGGCGTGCTGGGCGTGCTGTGCGCCTCCATCGGCTCCATCCAGGTCACCGAGGCCATCAAGGTGCTCACCGGCACCGGGGACCCGCTGGTCGGCCGTCTGATGATCTACGACGCCCTGGAGATGAGCTACCGCCAGGTCAAGGTCCGCAAGGACCCGAACTGCGCGGTCTGCGGCCCGAACCCGACCGTCACCGAGCTGATCGACTACGAGGCGTTCTGCGGTGTGGTGTCGGACGAGGCCCAGGAGGCGGCGGCCGGTTCGACGATCACTCCAAAGCAGCTCAAGGAGTGGATCGACGACGGCGAGAACATCGACATCATCGATGTCCGCGAGCCCAACGAGTACGAGATCGTCTCGATCCCCGGCGCCCGGCTGATCCCGAAGAACGAGTTCCTGATGGGCGGCGCCCTCCAGGACCTTCCGCAGGACAAGAAGATCGTCTTGCATTGCAAGACGGGTGTCCGGTCGGCGGAAGTCCTGGCCGTCCTGAAGTCCGCGGGCTTCTCCGACGCCGTCCATGTGGGCGGCGGCGTGATCGGCTGGGTCAACCAGATCGAGCCCGACAAGCCGGTCTACTGATCTCCGGTACGTACCGCCCGTAAGGGGGCCGGACCGCCGCGCCGACGGCGATCCGGCCCCCTTACGGCTCTTACGGCTGTCGTCGGGCCCCTTACGGCTGCCGCCGGCCCCTTACGGCCGCCGTGAGAGCGTCAGCGGCAGGTCGTGCCGCCCGCGGGCACCTTCCCGTCCAGCAGATAGGCGTTCACGGTCTTCGTCATACAGGCGTTGCCGCTGTTGTACGCGCCATGGCCCTGCCCCTTGTAGGTGACCTCGACGCCCACGCCCTTGCCCAGCTCCCGCACCATCTTCCGGGCCCCCTCGTACGGGGTGGCCGGGTCGCCGGTGTTGCCGACCACGAGGATCGGCGCCGAGCCCTCGGCGCTGACGTCCGGGGTGTCCGTGGTGCCGTCCACCGGCCAGCCGGTGCAGCCGAGCATGCCCCAGGCCAGGTACTCGCCGAAGACCGGTGACGCCTTGCGGAAGCGCGGCAGCTGCGCCTTCACATCGGCCACCGTGTAGCGCTGCTTGTCGTCCACGCAGTTGATGGCCGCGTTGGCGGGGTTGATGTTGCTGTAGTGCCCGTTCTCGTCGCGGCCGGACATCGAATCGGCCATCACGAGCAGCATGTTGCCCTTCCCGAGCTGCATCGCCTCCTGCAGCCCGAGCGTCAGGTACTTCCAGCTCTCCTTGTCGTAGAGCGCGGCGGCGATACCGCCCAGCGCCCCGTCCTGGGTGAGCTTGCGGCCGCTCGCGGTGGGCAGGGGCTTCTTGTCGAGCTCCTTCAGGAAGGCCGCGATCCGGGCGGTGCCCGCCGCCGGGTCGCCGCCGGTCGGGCAGGCCGTGCCCTTCTTGGCGCAGTCCTTGAGGTAGTTGTCGAGCGCGAGCTGGAAGCCCTTCGCCTGGCCGTAGGAGCCCTGCTCGGGGTCCTCGGTGGGGTCGACCACGGCGTCCAGGACCGCGCGTCCCACCCGCTTCGGGTACAGATGGGCGTAGACGCCGCCGAGTTCGGTGCCGTAGGAGATGCCGAAGTACGACAGCTTGTCGTCGCCCAGCACCTGCCGCATGAGGTCCATGTCACGCGCGGCGCTCACGGTGTCCACATGGGCGAGCACCTTGCCGGAACGCTTCTCGCAGCCCTCGATGAACGCCTTGGCGTCCGCCATCGCGGTCTTGATCTCGGCCTCGTCGTCCGGAGTGCTGTCCACGGCGTCCGAGGCGTCGATCTCCGCGTCGGTCCGGCACCGCACTCCCGCGCTCTCGCCGACCCCGCGCGGATCGAAGCTCACCAGGTCATAGCGTGAGCGCAGGGTGTCGTAGGCGGTGGCGAAACCGGGGAGCGAGGAGACACCGGAGCCGCCGGGTCCGCCGAAATTGAACACCAGGGAGCCGATGCGCTTGCCCGAGCCGGTGGCCTTGGCGCGGATCATGGCCAGATCAATCGTTTCTCCGCTGGGCTTCGCGTAGTCCAGCGGCGCCTTGAGAGTGGCGCATTCCCACTCGCTTCCCGGCTTCTCGCCGGTGCCCTGCATCGCGGTCGGGGCAGGGCAGGACGACCAGTTGAGCTTCTGACCGGTGAGCGAGCCCGGCAGCCCGGAGCCCGAAGGCGCGGCCGGGGTCGACGCCGAGGGCTCGGACGACGCCTTGCCCTGCTCGTTTCCCCCGTCGTCGGCGCAGCCCGCGACGGCGAGGAGGGTGACCATGGCGGTCATGGAGACCAGCGCCCTGGTCCGTATGGTGCGTGAGGAACTCGGCATATCTGGAGATCCTATGAGGAGACGGGAACGGAATCGTCCGCGACTCCTCTCAAATCCGTCACGGTTCGCACGGCGTTCGTGGGGCGTTCGCGCGGCGGGCCCGGCTCTAGGCGCAGACCTTGCCCTTCGGAGGCACCGTGCCCTGGAGCAGATAGGCGTTGACCGTCTTTCGGACACAGGCGTTGCCGCTGTCGTACGCCCCATGGCCCTCGCCCTTGTAGGTGAGCTGGACGCCGACCCCGGGGCCCAGCTCCTTCGCCATCCGCGCGGCACCCTCGTACGGGGTGGCCGGGTCACCGGTGTTGCCGACGACCAGGATCGGCGCGGCCCCCTTGGCGCTCACGTCGGGCGTGGTCCAGGCGCCGTGGACCGGCCAGTCGGTGCACTGGGTCAGGCCCCACGCCATCATGTCGCCGAAGACGGGTGAGACCTTACGGAAGGTGGGCAGCTTCCGCTCGATGTCCGCGACCGTATAGCGCTGCTTGAAGTCGGCGCAGGTGATGGCGGCAAGGGCGGACTGGAGGGTGCTGTAGCGGCCGTCCGGGCCGCGTCCGTTCATGGCGTCCCCCAGGGCCAGCAGGATCCTGCCGTCGCCCTGCTGGGCGGCCGCGATCCCCTGGGTGAGGTACTGCCAGTACTCCTTCGAGTAGAGGGACTGCGCGATGCCGCCGTCGGCCAGGGACTCGGTCAGCTTCCGGCCGCCGTAGCCGCGCACCGGACGGCCGTCGAGCCGCTTCAGCAGCGAGCGGATCCGGTTCTGGGTGGGGCAGCTGTAGACGCCGGTCCTGGTGCACGCCTTCAGATAGTCGTCGAGGGCGCGCTGGAACCCCTTGGCCTGGCCGAGCGCGCCCTGCTCGGGCGTCTGCATGGGGTCCACGACCCCGTCGAAGAGGGCGCGCCCCACCCGCTTCGGANCACGACCCCGTCGAAGAGGGCGCGCCCCACCCGCTTCGGATACAGATGGGCGTAGACGCCGCCGAGTTCGGTGCCGTAGGAGACGCCGAAGTAGTGCATCTTCTTGTCGCCGAGGACGCGCCGCATGAGGTCCATGTCACGGGCGGCGTTGGTGGTGCCGACGTACGGCAGGATCGTGCCGGAGCTCTTCTCGCACCCGGCGGCATAGGTCTTCACCCGGCGGACCAGGCTCTTCACCTCGGCGTTGTCGTTCGGCGTGGAGTCGGCGGCGTAGTAGGCGTCGAGCTGCCGGTCCGGGAGGCAGCGCACCCCGCTGCTGCGGCCGACCCCGCGCGGGTCGAAGCTGACCAGGTCGTAGCGGGTGCGCAGGTGCTTGTAGCCGCCCGCGAGCGCCGGGAGGGTGGCCACGCCCGAGCCGCCGGGGCCGCCGAAGTTGAAGATCAGCGAGCCGATCCGGTGGCGCCGGTCGGTGGCCTTGGCGCGGATCATGGCGATGCCGATGGTCTTGCCGTGCGGCTTGCGGTAGTCCAGCGGCACATGGAGCGTCGCGCACTCCCACTCGCCGCCCGGGGCCTTGGTGGCGGCCGCGTCCTGGCTCGAGGAGGGGGCGGGGCAGCCGGCCCAGTCGAGCTTCTGGTGGGCCGAGGTGTCCGGCCGTTCGCCGTCGCCACCGCATCCGGCGGCCAGGGCGGTCAGCAGCAGGGCGGCGGACAGCGCACCGAGGCGCAGAGGTCGGGACACGGCGGCTCTCCCGTGGGTGGGGGTACCGCCATCGTGAGGGCCGCGGGCGCCGCACGCGCGTACAGCGGGGGCGTACGGGTGAGGGGAGGCCCGGGTGCCCGGCGGCCCCGGGAGGGCTCCAGCGGGGCTTCTACGGCCTCTGCGGCGCCTCTTCGCGGTGGGCCTCTGCGGCGCCTTTTCGTGGGCGAGCACCGGCACTACGACGTCTCTGTGTGGGCGGGCTCCTACAGCGCCTCTTCGCGGCGGGCTCCTACAGCGCCTCTTTGCGGGTGAGGTGGGTGAAGGCCACCCAGCCGGGCAGCACCGGCAGCCAGAAGACCATCAGCCGGAAGAGCAGCACCGCGGGCGCCGCCGTCTCGTACGGCAGCCCGGCGAAGGTCAGGCCCGCGATCAGTGCGGCCTCGACCGCGCCCACACCGCCGGGGGTGGGCGCCGCCGACCCCAGGGCGTTGCCCGCGAGGAAGACGACGGCGATGCTCGCGTAGCTCAGCTCGCCGCCGAACGCCCGGATCGCGGAGTCCAGGCACATCACGTTCGCGGCGGTCAGCAGCAGGGTGCCGCCGATGCCGGTGAGCAGCTTCTTGGGCCGCTGGAGTACGTCCAGCATGCGCGGGATGACGCCCGCGAACAGCGACCGCACCCGGGTGGAGACGAACTTCCGCAGCACGGGAATGGCGGTCACCACCAGCACCAGGACGGCGGCCGTCAGCAGCCCGGCGATCACCGTCCGGGACGGCGAGAGCGCCGGGGTCCGCTCGGTGCCGGTGATGTAGCCGAAGGTCAGCAGCAGCACGATATGGCTGGCGAGCCCGAACAGCTGGGAGGCGCCGACACTGGCCACCGCGAGCCCCGGCCGCACCCCCGCGCGCTGCAGGAAGCGGGTGTTGAGGGCGACCCCGCCGACCGCCGCGGGCGCCACCAGTTTCACGAACGAGGCGGCTACCTGCGCCAGCACCGTCCGCCCGAGGGGCACCTTCTCCGGGACGAAGCCGAGCAGGCTCAGCGCCGCGGCCAGATAGGTGAGCGCGGAGAAGGCGAGCGCGAAGATGACCCAGATCCAGTTGGCCTCGCCGACCAGGGCGCCCAGCTTGAGATGGGTGAACTGGGACAGCAGGAAGTACGCGGCGAAGGCCCCCGCGCAGAAGCTGACCAGGGTGCGCGGCCTGATGCGCTCCAGCCGTTCGGGCTCTATCGGCGCCTGCGGCCGCACCAGCAGCACCTGCTGGCGGATCTGGGAGAGCAGATCCTCCTCGCGGGCGTCCTCCAGGGCCTCCTCGATGGCGCGCTTCTCCGCCTGCTTCTCGGCCTTGGCCGTCTTACGGTCGCCGGCGGCATCCGGGCCCCCGGCGGCCTCCTGGGCCTCCCGCGCCTCGGCCTCCCGGGCCTCCTTGGCCTCCTTGGCGGCGTGGGACGCCTCCAGGACGGCCTCCCGCTGGCGCTGGGCGCGCTCGCGCGCGAGCTGGCGCAGGGTCGCGCGGGTGCCCCGGCCGAGCGCCAGGGGCTGCAGCAGCGGAAGGCTGCCGGCGACCGCGTCCGGGCCGAGGACCTCCACCGCGGCGGCCACGGAGCGCTCGGCGCCCACGCGCAGGCCCAGGGTGGTCAGCAGCTGTGCGATGTCCATCCGCAGCACCACGTCACCGGCCGCGATCTCACCGCCGCGCAGATCGGTCAGGAAGACCGTGCCGTTGCGGTCGACCAGCAGGGCGTCGCTGTCCAGCCGCCGGTGGGCGATCCGCCGCGACTGGAGCGACTGGACCTGGTGCCAGGCCCCGGCCAGCAGCTCATCGGTGATCGCCTCGTCCGGCAGGGCGTACAGCGGACGGCCGCCGACGTGCTCGTAGACGAGCATCACGGCGTCCGGGCCGAGCTCGGAGGTGGCGATCAGCTTGGGCGCGTTGGCCCCGGCCGCGATGGCCGCGTAGGCGAGCAGCGCCTCCTGCTCCAGGGCCTGGCGCAGCGACTGGAAGCTGCGGGGCGGGGTGATCGTCCGCAGGGTCAGCCGCTGCCAGACGCCGTAGAAGAAGCCCTGGGCCTGCTGCTCCCGGTCGACGACCGTGACGTCCAGGGGCGGGCCGTCCTCCAGGGTGACCAGATAGCGGCGGCCCCGGTCGCCATGGCCGCCGTGCTCGTCCTCGGGCTCCTCGGCGCGCATGGCGCTGACCGGGTTGAAGCCGACCCGGCGCAGCCCGGCGAGCAGGTGCTGGCCGGTGGGGCGCACATTGGGGGAGCCGACCGCGTAGAGCGTGCCGTAGGCCACCGCCCAGCCGATGAGCACCGTAAGGATGATCGAGAACGGTGTGGTGTAGCCGCCCACGAGCACCGCGAAGGCGTCGAGCAGCAGTACGCACCACATGGCCACCCGCCAGCGCGGGCGCCGGGCCATGCCGACGGCCGTCATATAGGCGATGACGGGGGCCAGATAGCCGTGCACGGGGTCGCTGAAGGTGCCGCCGGGCGCGGGCTGGGTGAGCGCCTCGCGGAGCGAGCCGGGGGCGCCTCTGGCGACCCAGAGGTCCATGGCGAGGGACACCCCGTGGGCCAGCACCGCGGCCAGCACGCCGTCGGCGATCCGCAGTCCGTCCCGTTTAATCAGCCGCTCGAAGGCGAAGGCCACCGGCAGGACGAGGACGGCCACCCCGGCCGTGAGCCCCGCGAAGTCGATCAGTAGCGGGGGCGCCTGGTTGGCGCCGTGCCCGATGTCCTTCTCCAGACCCGCGGTGGTGCCGTGGGCGAAGGCCGCGATGGCGAGCACGACGGCCATGCCGAGGATCCCGAGCAGCATCCGCAGCAGATCGGAGGGGCGGTGCACGCGGGCCGGCAGCAGCGGCTCGTCGCCGGAGACCCGGTCCACATGGCCCTCCGGTCCGTCCGGGCCGCAGTCATCCCCCGGGCCCGGGGCCTCTGCTTCTGGCCGACCGGACGGCGTCGTGGAGTGCGGCAACGCCTCAGGGGTGCGGGCCTCCTCCGGAGGCTGCGCACCCTGCTGCTTCGCCGTCTCTTCTTGATCTCGTATCACCAGTCACCGCCCGGAAGATGGTGGCATGCCCGGGCTGCGGAGGGGGGCATCAGGGTGCATTTCGGGGACGTGGACCCCGAATGGTACGCCCTGCTGAGGATTCCCGCACAATGCGTGATCGAACCGCGATCCGGCCCGGAGCGGGCCCCCTGCCACCCTGCGCGGGGCGCGCGGTGCGACGCGCGGTGGTGCGCTCTGCGGGGCGCGCGGAGGGGCGTGCGGCGAAGCGTGTGGCGCGGCTGTCGTCGGGGCTGTCGGAGGGGTGCGGCAGGATGGGGCGGATGAGCCGGAAGAGCAGGGAGCCGGAGGACGGGGACGGCGCCGAGGAGCTGCCCGAGTACGCCGAGCGGGTGCTGGAGGTGGCCGAGCTGATCCCCTCCGGCCGCGTGATGACCTATGGGGACGTCGCCGAATGGCTGGAGGAGGGCGGCCCGCGCCAGGTGGGGCGGGTGATGGCGCTCTACGGGGGCGCCGTGCCGTGGTGGCGGGTGGTGCGCGCGGACGGTGTGCTGCTGCCCGGCCACGAGCTGCGTGCCCTCGGCCACTACCGCGAGGAGGGCACCCCGCTGCGCGAGGCGGCGCGCTCGGCCGAGGGCCATGTGCCCAGGATCGACATGGCCAGGGCGCGGTGGGACGGGGGCGGGCAGGACGACGGCCGGTAGCGGGGCGGCTTTCGGAAGCGCTGCGGGACCGGGGCGGCTGTCCTCGGGAGCGGCGGATGCGCGGCCGTGCCGGCGGGCGGCGGATGCGCGGCCGTGCCGGGAGGCGGTGCACGCGGGGGCGTACCGGCGGGCAGCGGGCTGGCAGACGTACAGGTGCGCGTCGGGCTCGTGGTCGTACCAGCGGGCGTCGGGCTCGCGGTCGTACCGGCGTCCGATGAGCGTGAGGCCGGACGCGTGCGCGGCGGCGTCGCGGTCGTACCGGCGGTATCCACAGCCATACGGGTGAGGCCTCACGGCGCATGAGAGGCTGTCCCGCACCCAGCCAACCCACCAGGACCGGCGATCCAACGTGAGCTCCTCCCCCTCGTCCCTTCCGCGGCAGCGGCAGGCGCGGCAGCCGTCCTCACGGCAGTCGGCCCAGGGCGTCTACCGCCTGCTCCGTCATCGGCCGGAGCCAGGTGCCCTTCCTGTGCTGGACGCACGGCAGCGCGCTGTGGTTGAGCACCGGGGCGGTCCTCTGCTGGTGCTCGCCGGGCCCGGCACGGGCAAGACCACGACGCTCGTGGAGGCGGTGGCCCGCCGGGTGCGCGAGGGCGCGGACCCCGAGCGGCTCCTGGTGCTCACCTTCAGCCGTAAGGCGGCCGTCGAACTGCGTGACCGCATGGCCGCGCGCCTGGGCGGCGCGAGCGCCCCGCGGGCCACGACCTTCCACTCCTACTGCTACGCCCTGGTCCGCGCCCACCAGGACGTCGATCTCTTCGTCGATCCGCTGCGGCTGCTCTCCGGACCGGAGCAGGACGTCGTCGTCAGGGAGCTGCTCGCCGGTCAGGCCGAGCTGGCGAGCGAGGGCCGGGCCTTCGTGCGCTGGCCGGACGACCTGCGCGCCTGCCTGACCACGCGGGGCTTTGCCGACGAGGTGCGCGCGGTGCTCGCCCGCAGCCGGGAGCTGGGCCTGGGCCCACGGGCGCTGGGAGAGTTCGCCCAGCGCACCGGGCGCCCCGACTGGTCCGCCGCGGCCGGCTTCCTCGCCGAGTACCTCGACGTCCTGGACGCCCAGGGGGTGCTGGACTACGCGGAGCTGGTGCACCGCGCGGTGCTGCTCGCCGGGCGGCCGGAGGTCGCGGCCGAGCTGGCGGGGCGGTACGACGCCGTGTTCGTCGACGAGTACCAGGACACCGACGTGGCCCAGGGGCGGCTGCTGCGGGCGCTCGCGGGCGGCGGCAGGACCCTGCTCGCCTTCGGCGACCCCGATCAGTCCATCTACGCCTTCCGGGGCGCCGACGTCGGCGGCATCCTCCGCTTCCGCGAGGACTTCCCGCGGGCGGACGGCCGCCCCGCCGACATGGAGGTCCTCACCGTCTCCCGCCGCTCGGGGGCCGCCCTGCTCGCGGCCACCCGGCAGATCGCCGGCCGGATGCCGCTCACCCGGCTGCCCGCGCGAGCCGTAAGGGCGCACCGGGAGCTCGCGGCCACCCGCGACGGCGGCCGCGTCGAGGTCTACACGTACCCGACCGCGGGCGCCGAGCTCGACAATGTGGCCGACATCCTGCGCCGCGCCCATCTGGAGGAAGGGGTGCCTTGGCGCGAGATGGCCGTCCTGGTGCGCGCCGGGGGGCGCTCGATCCCGGGTGTGCGCCGGGCGCTCACCTCGGCCGGAGTCCCGGTCGAGGTGGACGGCGATGACATCCCGCTGCGCCATGAGCCCGCCGTGGCCCCCCTGCTGACGGCGCTGCGGGCCGCCGCCACGGCCGCGCTGCCGGACAGCGGCGGGCTGTCCGCGGTCCTCGGCGTCGAGACCGCCCTGACCCTGCTCGCCTCGCCCCTCGGCGGTATGGACGCCGCCGATCTGCGCCGCCTGGGCCGCGCGCTGCGCGAGGAGGAGCGGTCCGCCGGGCGGGCGGTGCCGCGCCCCTCCGACGTCCTGCTCGCCGAGGCGCTCGCGGAGCCGGAGCGGCTGGCCGTCCACGACCCGGCGTACGCGCGCGGCGCCCAGAACCTCGGCCGGCTGCTGCGCACGGCCCGGGAGACCCTGGCCCGGGGCGGCACCGCCGAACAGGCGCTGTGGGCGCTGTGGGACGGCACCCCCTGGCCCGGCCGCCTGGAGCGGGCCGCACAGCGCGGCGGCACCGCCGGGCGGAACGCGGACCGCGACCTGGACGCGGTGTGCGTGCTGTTCGAGACCGCCGCCCGCGCCGAGGAGCGCACCGGCGGCCGCGGCGCCCTCAACTTCCTGGAGGAGATCGACGCCCAGGACATAGCCGCCGACACCCTCTCCCGCCGGATGGCCCGCCCCGACGCGGTACGGCTGATGACCGCCCACCGCTCCAAGGGGCTGGAATGGGCCCTGGTGGTCGTCGCCGGGGTGCAGGAGGGCCTGTGGCCCGATCTGCGGCGGCGCGGCTCGCTCCTGGAGGCCGACCGGATCGGCCGGGACGGGCTGGCCGAGCCGCTGCCGCCGGGCGCGCTGCTGGCCGAGGAGCGGCGGCTGTTCTACGTGGCGGCGACCCGCGCGAAGGAGCGGCTCGTGGTCACCGCCGTCAAGGCCGCCTCCGAGGACGGGGACCAGCCCTCCCGCTTCCTGGCCGAACTGGGCGTCCCGCCCACCGACGTCACCCACCGGCCGCGCCGCCCGCTGTCCGTCGCCGCGCTCGTGGCCGAGCTGCGCGCCACGACCGTCGACCCGGACGCCTCGGAGGCGCTGCGGGACGCCGCCGCGCGCCGGCTGGCGCGGCTCGCGGCGCTGCGCGACGAGGAGGGCCGCCCGCTGGTCCCGGCCGCCCACCCCTACCGCTGGTGGGGGCTGTACGAGCCGACGCACAGCGAGGTCCCGCTGCGCGACCGGGACCGGCCCGTGGCGCTGTCCGGCAGCGCGCTCGACCAGCTCGTCAACACCTGCTCGCTCCAGTGGTTCCTGGGGCGCGAGGTGAAGGCGGACGCGCCCTCGACGGCCGCCCAGGGCTTCGGCAACGTGGTGCACGTCCTGGCCGACGAGGTCGCCTCCGGCCGCACCCCGGCCGATCTCGCGGTCCTCATGGAGCGCCTGGACTCCGTATGGGACGGGCTCGCCTTCGACGCCCCCTGGAAGTCACGGCAGGAGAAGGAGCAGGCACGGGCGGCCCTGGAGCGCTTTCTGCACTGGCATGTGATGGAGCGTGGCGGTCGCACTCCGGTCGCCACCGAGCACTCCTTCGACGTCACGCTCGAAGCCGACGTCTATAAGGTGCGCATCCGCGGCAGCATGGACCGCGTCGAGACGGACGCCCAGGGGCGCGCCTACGTGGTCGACTTCAAGACCGGTAAGCAGGCCGTGACCCGTGGCGATGTCGAACACCACCCCCAGCTGGCGGTCTATCAGCTGGCGGTGCGCGAGGGCGCCGTGGACGACGTCTTCGACGGCGGGCGTCCCGAGCCCGGCGGCGCGGAGCTCGTCCAGCTGCGGCAGGGCGCTGCCAAGAAGGACGGCGGCGACGACGTCCCCAAGGTCCAGGCCCAGGAGCCGCCGGACGGGGAGTGGGTCGGACAGCTGCTCGCCACCGCGGCCGGGCGCGTCCTGGACGAGCGGTTCACCCCGAGCACGGGCGACCACTGCGAGCGCTGCGCCTTCCGGGGCGCGTGCAGCGCGCGGGCGGAGGGGCGCCATGTGGTCGAGTGACGCTGCCGCGTACGGGGCTGGGGCGGCGCGGCACCGGGCTGACGCCGTCGCCCGTCAAGCCGTGACCCCGGGGCGGCCGTCGACCGGCGCGGCGGGGCCTGTCGGTGGGCACCGATAGCCTCACTGGAGTGTCAGCCCGCATCACCGATCCCGAGGAGCTCAAGGAACTCCTCGGGATCCCGTTCACCCCGGAGCAGGTGGCGTGCATCACCGCACCGCCCGCCCCGCAGGTGATCGTCGCCGGGGCGGGCTCCGGAAAGACCACGGTGATGGCCGCCCGCGTCGTCTGGCTGGTCGGCACCGGCCGGGTCGCGCCCGACCGGGTGCTCGGCCTCACCTTCACCAACAAGGCCGCCGGGGAGCTGGCGGAGCGCGTCCGTAAGGCCCTCGTCACGGCGGGCATCGTGGACCCGGACCCGGATCCGGGCGCCACCGAGGAGGCCCCGGGCGAGCCCGTCATCTCCACGTACCACGCCTTCGCCGGACAGCTGCTGAAGGACCACGGACTGCGCGTCGGCCTCGAGCCGAGCGCCCGGCTGCTCGCCGACGCCACCCGCTTCCAGCTCGCCGCCCGCGTCCTGCGCTCCGCCCCCGGCCCGTACCCGGCGCTCACCCGCCCCTTCTCCGACCTGGTCACCGATCTGCTCGCGCTCGACGCCGAACTCGCCGAACACCTCGTCCCCACCGGGCGGCTGCGCGCGTACGACACCGAGCTGCTGCGGACCCTGGAGGGCACCCGGCTCACCAACGAGGCGCTGCGCAAGGTGCCCGAGGCCGCCCGCGCCCGCCAGGAGCTGCTGGGCCTGGTCGAGGCGTACCGCGAGGAGAAGCGCCGCCGCGATCTGCTCGACTTCGGCGACCAGATCGCCCATTCGGCCACCCTGGCCCTGGACCACCCGGAGGTCGGCCGGATCCTGCGCGAGCAGTTCGCGGTCGTGCTGCTCGACGAGTACCAGGACACCTCCGTCGCCCAGCGGCTGCTGCTGTCCGGACTCTTCGGCGGCGGCACCGGACACCCCGTCACCGCCGTCGGCGACCCCTGTCAGGCCATCTACGGCTGGCGCGGCGCCTCCGTGGCCAACCTGGACGACTTCCCCGAGCACTTCCCGCACGCCGACGGCCGCCCGGCGGAGCGCTTCGCGCTCAGCGAGAACCGGCGCAGCGGCGGCCGCCTCCTGGACCTCGCCAACGGGCTGGCCGCCCCGCTGCGCGCGATGCACGAGGGCGTCGAGGCGCTGCGCCCCGCGCCCGGCGCCGAGCGGGACGGAGCGGTGCGCTGCGCGCTGCTGCCCACCCACGCCGAGGAGCTGGCCTGGCTCGCCGACTCCATCGCCCACCTGGTGCGCACCGGCACCCCGCCCGGCGAGATCGCGGTGCTGTGCCGTACGGCGGGTGACTTCGCGCAGATCCAGGGCGCGTTGGTGGAGCGGGACATTCCGGTGGAGGTGGTGGGCCTGTCGGGGCTGCTGCATCTGCCGGAGGTCGCCGATCTGGTGGCCGTCTGTGAGGTCCTCCAGGACCCGGGGGCCAACGCCGCGCTGGTCCGTCTGCTCACCGGCCCGCGCTGGCGGATCGGCCCCCGCGACCTGGCGCTGCTCGGCCGCCGCGCCCGCGCGCTGGTCTCTTACGGCGGGCCGGACGGGGCGGCGGACGATCCCGACCGACGGCTCGCCGAGGCCGTCGAGGGCACCGATCCCTCCGAGGTGATCTCCCTGGCCGACGCCCTCGACACCTTCCTGGAGGCGGGCGGCGGCCCGGACGACGGGCTGCCCTTCTCGGCCGAGGCACGGGTCCGGTTCGCCCGACTCGCCGCCGAACTCCGCGAGCTGCGCCGCTCGCTCGCCGATCCGCTGATGGACGTCCTCCACCGGGTCCTGGCCACCACGGGCCTCGAGGTCGAGCTGTCCGCCTCACCGCACGCCCTGGCCGCGCGCCGCCGCGAGACGCTCGGCAACTTCCTGGACGTCGCGGCCGCCTTCGCGGGCCGGGAGGGCGGCGCGGCCGTGGACGGCGAGGCCACCCTCCAGGGCTTCCTCGGCTTCCTGCGCACCGCCGCGCAGTACGAGAAGGGTCTCGACAACGCCCTGCCCGGCGGCGAGAACACGGTCAAGGTGCTCACCGCCCACAAGGCCAAGGGGCTGGAGTGGGACGTGGTGGCGGTGCCGGGGCTGGTCGCCAAGCAGTTCCCGAGCGAACAGTCCCGCGAGTCCTGGACGGCGAACGCCAAGGTCCTGCCGCACGAGCTGCGTGGGGACGCGCGGACCCTCCCGGACGTCACCGCCTGGGACAGCAAGGGGATCGCCGCCTTCAAGGACGCCATGAAGGGGCACCAGCGGACCGAGGAGCTGCGGCTGGGCTATGTGACCTTCACCCGGCCGCGCTCGCTGCTGCTCGGCTCCGGGCACTGGTGGGGCCCCACCCAGAAGCGCCCGCGCGGCCCGTCGGCCTTCCTGGACGCGCTGCGCGAGCACTGCGAGGCCGGGTACGGCGAGATCGAGGCATGGGCCGAGCCGCCGGAGGAGGGCGCGGAGAACCCGGCCCTGCGGGAGTCGGCGGCCGACCGGGCCTGGCCGCTTCCGCTGGACCCGGCCGCGCTGCGCCACCGGCGCCGCGCCGCCGATGTGGTGCTCGCCCATCTGGCGCGCATCGAGACGGCGGGGGAGGAGCCGACCGCGCGGGACGAGGGGCACTCCCCGGCAGACGGGGACCTCTTTCCGGAGCGCCTGGAGGAGCTTGAGCCCCCGGAGGAGCTTGAGCCCCCGGAGGACCCGGAGTGGCCCGAGCCTCCGGAGGATCCTTACGGTTCGTACGAGGACAAGCCCTACGACGACGGGCCGCACGACGACGCGCCGCACGGCGAAGGGCAGCAGCCAGATCCTTACGGCGCGCCGGAACCTGGCGTACCGGAACCCGATGTGCCCGAAATCACGCCAGAACCGGCCGAGGGCGAGCTGGCGCCCGAGGAGGCCCGGCTGGTCGGCTCCTGGGACCGCGATCTGGACGCGCTCGCCGGGGAGCTGCGCCGGGCCCGCGAGACCGTCCACGAGGTGCCCCTGCCGGGCACGCTCACCGCGTCCCAGCTGCTGCGCCTCGCCGCCGACCCGGACGGCTTCGCACGGGAGCTGGCCCGCCCCATGCCCCGGCCGCCGCGCCCCGCCGCGCGGCGCGGCACCCGCTTCCACGCCTGGGTCGAATCGCGGTTCGAGGCGTTGCCGCTGCCCTTCCTCGGCCCGGACGAGCTGCCGGGCGGCGAGGACGACGAGGCGGAGATCGCCGATGAGCGGGATCTGGCCGCGCTCAAGGAGGCGTTCGCCCGCACGCCGTACGCCCGTCGCACCCCTTACCGCGTGGAGGTGCCGGTCCAGCTGACCCTGGCGGGTCGCACCGTTCGCGGCCGGATCGACGCGGTGTACCGCGAGTCGGGTACGGGCCCCGGCGACGGCCCGCGCTACGAGATCGTCGACTGGAAGACCGGCCGCACCCAGGACGCCGACCCGCTCCAGCTGGCCATCTACCGCGTCGCCTGGGCCGAACAGCACGGGCTGCCCCTGTCGGCGGTCACGGCGGCCTTCGTGTACGTACGCAGCGGTGAGGTGGTCCGCCCCGCCGGGCTGCCCGGCCGGGCCGGGCTCGAGCGCGTCCTGCTCGGAGAGCCGGGGGACGTGGAGGTCGGCGCGGACGGGGACGCGGACGTCGGCCGGTACGGGGACGCGGACGCGGACGTCGGCCGAGACGGGGACACGGGCATCGGCGGGGACGGAGGCAGGGACGCGACCGGAAACGACCGTATCGATGCCGGAACGGTCACCGAGAGCGAGCGCGCCTGAGCGGCCCGGAGGCCCCCGCCCTCGCCCGGCCGCGGGCCGGATAGGCTCACATGCATGAGCAACACCCCGGACACGGACAACGCCGTCCGCGCCTTTGTGGACGGCCATCGCGCCGCCTTCCTCGCCGAGCTCTCCGAGTGGCTGCGCATCCCGTCCGTATCCGCCGACCCCGCCCACGCCGACGACGTCCGGCGTGGCGCCCAGTGGCTCAGGGACCACCTGGCCGCCACGGGCTTCCCGGTGACTGAGATATGGGACACACCGGGCGCCCCGGCCGTGTTCGCCGAATGGCCGTCCGGTGATCCCGACGCCCTTACGGTGCTCGTCTACGGCCACCACGACGTCCAGCCCGCCGCCCGCGCGGACGGCTGGCGCACCGACCCCTTCGAGCCCGTCATCGAGGACGGCAGGCTCTACGCCCGCGGCGCCGCCGACGACAAGGGGCAGGTCCTCTTCCACACCCTGGGGATACGGGCGCACCTGGCCGCGACCGGCCGTGCCGCGCCCGCGGTGAACCTCAAGCTGCTGATCGAGGGCGAGGAGGAGTCCGGCTCCCCGCACTTCCCCGAGCTGGTCCGCGCGCACGCCGACCGGCTGACCTGCGACACCGTGATCGTCTCCGACACCGGGATGTGGGCCGAGGACACCCCGACCGTCTGCACCGGTATGCGGGGCCTCGTCGAGTGCCAGATCGACCTCCACGGCCCCGGCCAGGACATCCACTCCGGCTCCTTCGGCGGCGCGGTCCCCAACCCGGCCACCGAGGCCGCCCGGCTGGCCGCCGCGCTGCACGACGACGACCGTAAGGTGGCGATCCCCGGCTTCTACGACGGCGTCGTGGAGCTGACCGACCGTGAGCGCGAGCTCTTCGCCGAGCTGCCCTTCGACGAGGCGGGCTGGCTGCGGACCGCGCATTCACGGGCCGCGCTCGGCGAGGCCGGGTACTCCACCCTGGAGCGGATCTGGGCCCGTCCGACCGCCGAGGTCAATGGCATCGGCGGGGGCTACCAGGGGCCGGGGGGAAAGACCATCGTGCCCTCGGCCGCCCAGCTGAAGCTGTCCTTCCGGCTGGTGGCCGGCCAGGACGTGGAGAAGATCCAGTCGGCCGTGCGGGACTGGGTCGCCGCCCTGCTCCCGGCCGGGATCCGCCATGAGATCACCTATTGGGGCGCCACCCGCCCCTGTCTGACCCCGCTGGACCACCCCGCGCTCCAGTCGGTCGTCCGCGCCATGGGGCGCGTCTTCGGCCAGAAGGTCCGCTTCACCCGCGAGGGCGGCTCGGGCCCCGCCGCCGATCTCCAGGACATCCTCGGCGCTCCGGTGCTCTTCCTGGGCATCTCGGTGCCGTCCGACGGCTGGCACGCGCCCAACGAGAAGGTCGAGCTCGGCCTGCTCATGAAGGGCGCCGAGACGGCCGCCCACCTCTGGGCCGATCTCGCCGAGAATGGACGGGAATAGCTTGCTCATGTACGAGAACCACCCATTTCACTGGGGGAGTTGGAAGCAGCCGTGACCACCTCGACCGACCACGCCACCGACCGGCCGATCACGCTCAGCGCCCCGAGCGGCATCGACCGCTCCGCGCACCACCGCTTGGACGAGGCGTGGCTGGCCGCGGCGTGGAGCCACCCGACGACGCGCGTCTTCGTGGTCTCCGGCGGCCAGGCCCTGGTCGACGACGCCCAGGACGGCCGTACCGAACTCGTCATGACCCCGTCCTTCGAGGCCCCGCCCACCGAGAACCACCGCTACTTCCTGGGCACCGACCAGGAGGGCGTGCGCTACTTCGCGCTCCAGAAGGACTCCCTGCCGGGACGGATGGACCAGTCGGCGCGCCCGGCCGGGCTGCGCGAGGCGGGCGCGCTGCTGTCCGAGCGCGACGCGGGGCTGCTGGTGCACGCGGTCGCGCTGGAGAACTGGCAGCGGCTGCACCGCTTCTGCTCACGCTGCGGTCAGCGCACGGTGATCGCGGCGGCGGGCCACATCCGCCGCTGCCCGGCGTGCGGGGCCGAGCACTACCCGCGCACCGATCCCGCCGTGATCATGCTGGTGAAGGACGATCAGGACCGGGCGCTGCTGGGGCGCCAGGTGCACTGGCCGGAGGGGCGCTTCTCGACCCTGGCGGGCTTCGTGGAGCCGGGCGAGTCGATCGAGCAGGCCGTGGTGCGTGAGGTGGCGGAGGAGGCGGGTGTCACGGTCGGCGAGGTCGAGTACGTGGCCAGCCAGCCGTGGCCGTTCCCGTCCAGCCTGATGCTCGGCTTCATGGCCCGGGCCACGTCCTCCCGGATCCAGGTGGACGGGGAGGAGATCCACGAGGCGCGCTGGTTCTCCCGGGACGACCTGCGGGCCGCGATCGAGTCCGGGGAGGTCCTGCCTCCCTCCGGTATCTCCATCGCGGCCCGGCTGATCGAGCTCTGGTACGGCGAGCCGCTGCCGCGGGGCTGACTCAGAGACCGCGGGGTCCGATCAGAGGCCGCGGGACCGACTCAGAAACCGCGGGGTCGGATCAGAGGCCGCGGGGGCCGGGTCAGAGCCCGCGGGGCCCGGCGCGACGGCCGCCGGCTCAGAGCCCGACCTTGGCCTTGACCTGCGCCAGGGACGGGTTGGTCAGGGTCGACCCATCGGAGAAGAGAACGGTCGGCACGGTCTGGTTTCCACCGTTCGCCTTCTCGACGAAGGCCGCGGATTCCGGGTCCTGCTCGATGTTGATCTCGGTGTAGGCGATGCCCTCGCGGTCCATCTGCCCCTTCAGGCGTCGGCAGTAGCCGCACCAGGTGGTGCTGTACATCGTCACAGTGCCGGACATCGGTCTTCGCTCTCCTCGGGGTCGTGGTGGGTGGGCAGAAGGTGAACGCTCACCTTCCGTCGGTCATTCCCGGATTCATATGACTGGAAGGCCACGGCTGTGGACAACCGGCATCGGGCGTCTCAGGGGACCTGGCAGCATGGCGGGGTGACTGCAGCAACGTCCTCCACTCTGTTCCCGCAGGGCTCCACGCCGGGTGCCTACGCGGCCACGCCGCGTGACGCCGACGCGGTGCTCGACGGGCTCGACCCCGAGCAGCGCGAGGTGGCGACGTCCCTGCACGGCGCGGTGTGCGTGCTGGCCGGGGCCGGCACCGGCAAGACCCGCGCCATCACCCACCGGATCGCCTATGGAGTGCGCGCGGGGATCCTCCAGCCGGCCAGTGTGCTGGCCGTCACCTTCACCAATCGCGCGGCGGGGGAGATGCGCGGCCGGCTGCGGCAGCTCGGCGCGGGCGGGGTGCAGGCGCGCACCTTCCACTCGGCGGCCCTGCGCCAGCTGCAGTACTTCTGGCCCAAGGCGGTCGGCGGTGAGGTGCCGCGGCTGGTCGAGCGCAAGGTGCAGCTCGTGGCCGAGGCCGCCGCCCGGTGCCGGGTCCGGCTGGACCGCAATGAGCTGCGGGACGTGATCGGCGAGATCGAATGGTCGAAGGTCACCCAGACCGTGCCCGAGGACTATCCGGCCGTGGCCGCCAAGTCCGGCCGTGAGGCCCCTCGGGACGCCGCCGAGATCGGCCGGATCTACGCCACCTATGAGCAGTTGAAGCGCGACCGCGGCGTCATCGACTTCGAGGATGTGCTGCTCCTCACGGTCGGTGTGCTCCAGGAGCGGCCGGACATCGCCGACCAGGTGCGCCGCCAGTACCAGCACTTCGTGGTCGACGAGTACCAGGACGTCAGCCCGCTCCAGCAGCGGCTGCTGGATCTGTGGCTGGGCGAGCGGGACAGCCTGTGCGTGGTCGGCGACGCCAGCCAGACCATCTACTCCTTCACCGGCGCCACCCCCGACCATCTGCTGAACTTCCGCGCCCGCCACCCCCGGGCCACCGTGGTCAAGCTGATCCGGGACTACCGCTCGACCCCCCAGGTGGTCCACCTGGCCAACGGGCTGCTGTCCCAGGCCCGTGGCCGGGCCGCCGAGCACCGGTTGGAGCTGGTCTCCCAGCGGGAGGCGGGCCCCGACCCGGTCTACGCGGCCTATGCGGACGAGCCGGCCGAGGCCGAGGGCACCGCCCGCCGGATCCGGGAGCTGATCACCCCGGTCGAGCAGGGGGGCGGCGGGATCCCGGCGAGCCAGATCGCGGTCCTGTACCGGGTCAACGCCCAGTCGGAGCTCTATGAGCAGGCGCTGGCCGATGCCCAGGTGCCCTATCAGCTGCGCGGCGCCGAGCGGTTCTTCGAGCGGCCCGAGGTGCGGGAGGCGGGGCTGCTGCTGCGCGGCGCCGCCCGTGGCGGAAGCGCCGACCCGGCGCTGGCGGACGCCGACATCCCGTCCCAGGTGCGGGCCGTGCTGACCACCCGCGGCTGGACGCCCGAGCCCCCGGCGGGCTCTGGCGCGGTGCGTGACCGCTGGGAGTCCCTGGCCGCCCTGGTGCGGCTCGCCGAGGACTTCGCGGCGAGCCGTCCCGGGGCCACGCTCTCCGATCTGGTGGCGGAGCTCGATGAGCGCGCGGCGGCGCAGCACGCCCCGACGGTCGAGGGTGTGACCCTCGCCTCACTCCACGCGGCCAAGGGTCTCGAATGGGACGCCGTCTTCCTGGTCGGTCTCACCGAGGGAATGATGCCGATCACCTACGCCAAGACGGAGCAGCAGATCGAGGAGGAGCGTCGGCTGCTCTATGTGGGGGTCACCCGTGCCCGCCGCCATCTGACGCTGTCCTGGGCGCTCTCGCGGGCTCCGGGCGGCCGGGCCTCCCGCCGCCCCACCCGCTTTCTCAACGGGCTGCGGCCCGGCTCCCAGGCCATCGGCGCCCGCACCCCGGGCGGGGGCGGCGGGATCGAGCGCGGGGCGGCGGCCCCGGGCGGGGGCGGCGGGGTGCGCAGGCGGCGCGGCCCGGTCCACTGCCGGGTGTGCGGCCGGGCGCTGACCGACGCGGGCGAGATGAAGCTGATGCGCTGCGAGGGCTGTCCGTCGGAGCTGGACGAGGCGCTCTACGAGCGGCTGCGCGACTGGCGGGCGGAGCAGGCGGGGCTGCTGGGGCAGCCGGCGTACTGCGTGTTCACCGACAAGACACTGCTCGCGATCGCCGAGGCCGTTCCGGGAACCGAACCGGAGCTCGCGCGCATCTCCGGTGTCGGAAGGCGCAAGCTGGACCGGTTCGGGGCCGATGTTCTCGCGCTGTGCGCGGGCCGGGAACTGCCCTCCGCACTCGACGACGAGGGCGACGGCGATGCCGGGGGAAGCCATTCGGGTGACCCTTGGCAAAACTCGACGGAAAAATAGTTTGCGCGCGTGGAGGGCATACCCATAGCCTTCCGAGCACGGAAGACAACGGCCCTTCCAGGAGCCGAGGATTCCGTGTTGTACTGAACACCCGGACTGGTTTCGGACCGGTCCCTGAGACGCCGAGAGGAGGCGAAGACCAGTGATCAGCTTCATCAACACCATCAAAAAGGCCGATCGGTCGGTCGTCGCCACATGCCTGCTCGGCTCCGCGCTCCCTGGCACCGGTATGCCCGGCGCCAATGAGGCGCGTCTCAGCGAGCGACCGATCCAGGCACCTGCGGTAGCAGCAGCGGCACGGGCAATGGCCTATGCCTTTGCGGCCAATGGTGCCGAATCCCGGACGACGCAGCAGCACCACAAGACGTGGGCCTTCCGCAGGCTCGAACCCTGGAGTTATCCAGCCTGATCCAGGATCAGGTCGGCACCTTCCAGGGCCGCGGAACCCACACCGGGATCCGCGGCCCTTTTGATTTGCCAGAGCCCGGCCACCAGCCGGACCGAAGAGACGAGGAACACACACCGTGCAACTCAACGCACCCGCCCCGTCCGCATCGACCGACCTGAACCGCCCGCCTGACTCCTCGGAGGACTCCTTGACCCCGCTCACCGCCCTCACCGAACTCGATGAGGCCATCGAGAACCTGGGTGTAGCCGTTCCGTGCCGCTCGTACGACCCGGAGGTCTTCTTCGCCGAGTCCCCGGCCGACGTCGAGTACGCGAAGTCGCTGTGTCAGACCTGCCCGCTGCGGGAGGCATGCCTCGCCGGCGCCAAGGACCGCCGGGAGCCCTGGGGCGTCTGGGGCGGCGAGCTCTTCGTCCAGGGCGTGGTGGTGGCCCGCAAGCGGCCGCGTGGTCGTCCGCGTAAGAACCCGGTCGCGGCATGAGCACCATCGGCACCATCGATCGCCCAGCGACGCACGACCCCATGAAGCAGGTCCCGACGATGACCCCACCGGTCTCCGAAACCCCCGCACCCGATACCTCCGGTGCGCCCGAGGCGCGCCAGAACAGGAACCGAGAAATGCAACTCATGCAAGAAGCCCTGGCCCGTGCGCATATGCACGACCGGCTGCAGGAGGCCGAGTCCGAACGGCAGGCCGTTCGGCTCGCGGCCGCCCGCCGGATGCAGCGGCGTGCGGAGCGTGCCTCGCTCCGCGCCCGCCGCGCCCTGGCCATGGCGGTCATGCAGTGACCACCCTGTGCGGCACCGGCCAGAGGCGGGGCTGACACACAACACACGCCAACGGGTCCTACGCCGACCCACCGCGTGACCACGAAGGGCCGGTCCGATCGGACCGGCCCTTCGGCTACCCCGAGGCGTCCGCAGCTCCCCGAGCTCAGACCGAGGTCTCTGAGCTCAGACCGAGGTCTCTGAGCTCAGACCGAGGTCTCTGAGCTCAGACCGAGGTCTCTGAGCTCAGACCGAGGTCTCTGAGCTCAGACCGAGGTCTCTGAGCTCAGACCGAGGTCTCCGGGCTCAGGCCGAGGTCTCCGCGGCCTCGGGCTCCTCCTCGGCACCTTCCGCGGCCTCTGCTCCGGCGTCTGCTGCGAGGCCTTCTTCGGCGTCTTCTTCGGCGCGGTCCTCGGACTCCGGGTCCACGGCGAAGCCGGGGACCCATGCCTCGAGCTCATCCCGCATCCGCACCGTGGCACCCAGCTGGCACAGCACCCCTATGGTGCTCAGCGTCACCCGGTGAATCAGCAGATAGGCGGGCGGCAGATTCAGCTGATTGCCCAGCTCATAGACGGGGGAGTGCCGGTCGGCCATCCGCGCCGCCTGGCCGCGCAGCCACTGCCGGTCGAAGAGGAACGCGTCGACCTGGGCCGGTTCGAGCATCGGCAGCAGGAAGTCCAGCAGATCATCCGGGTCGAGCTCGATCGTCGGCTTGACGAACCCCTCCCCGCGCATCAGCTCATAGACCCCCGCGGCGTCGCCCTCGAGCGCCATGTGCAGCGCGATGCCGATGGGTTCCGGAAGCCCTCCCGGGAGCCGGTTCACCGAACCGAAGTCCAGGACCCCCAGCTTCCACCGCTCCGGCGGCCCGTCCGGGGCGTCACCGGTCAGCAGCCGGAAGTTCCCCGGATGGGGATCGGCGTGCAGCAGCCCGGTGCGGGACGCCCCCGAGAAGAGAAAACGGGCCAGCAGCTGCCCGGCGCGGTCCCGCTCCTCCTGTGTGCCGTCGGCGATCACCTCGGAGAGCGGCACCCCCTCCAGCCACTCGGTGATCAGTATCTGATCGCTCTGGTGCACCACCTCGGGCACCACGATCTCCGTGTCCTGTGCGTACTCCTCCGCATGGATCCGCTGGGACGCCGCCTCCAGTTCGTAGTCCAGCTCCTCGGCGACCCGCTCGCGCAACTCCGCGATCAGCGGCTTGACGTCCAGCCCCGGCACCAGCGGCCCCAGCACCCGGGCGAACCGGCTCAGTTGGTTGAGGTCGGACAGCAGCGCCTCGCCCGCCCCGGGGTACTGCACCTTGACCGCCACCGTGCGCCCGTCGTGCCAGACGGCCCGGTGCACCTGCCCGATGGAGGCGGCCGCCGCCGGCTTGTCCTCGAACTCCTGGAACAGCTCCGGCCAGTCCGGGCCCAGCCGCGCCTCCAGCGCCGCGTGGACCGTGCGGCTCGGCATGGGAGGGGCCGCTTCCTGGAGCTTGGTCAGGGCCGCCCGATAGGGCCTGGCTATCTCCTCGGGCAGCGCCGACTCGAAGACCGACATGGCCTGTCCGAGCTTCATGGCCCCGCCCTTGAGCTCGCCCAGGACCTTGAACATCTGCTCCGCGGTGCGCTGCTGCACCTCGCGTGCGACGATCTCCGCCGGCCGCCCCCCTATCCGCTTCCCGAGCCCCCATGTGGCGCGCCCCGCGAATCCCAAGGGCAGCGCCGCCAGTTTGGCGGTACGGGTGATCGCCTTGCGCGGCAGATCGGTCATGCGCCCCTCCAACTACAGCTGTGCCATCCCGGAAGGTGGCCCCCGGGCCCCCGTGCCCACTCCGCGGACGTGGGTCACCGGGACATTGTCGCGTGCGGTGCCTCTGCGGCCGAGGCATATACGGCATCCTCCTCCCCGGCCGCTCCGCAGCCGCATCCGGGATGTGCTTCGATCGGGCGCGCCTCCCAGACGAGGGAGGGGAGCGCCAGCTCCCACCGGACACCCGCGCCCCCGGAGGGGCGGCCGTCGAGGAAGGCCAGCGCCTGCACCGCGGTGAGCCCCGCCACCACCATCGCCAGCGCCGTGTCACAGGCCGGGGCGGTGCGCCGACGCCCGGACCGCCACTGTGCGAGCATCCTCGGCCAGACCGGCTCCCGCTCGGCACGGCCCGCCGCGGCGCAGCCCGCGCAGGGCGTGATCCCCGGCACCACGAGAGGGCCCACCACCCCCGTGGCCTCGATGACTCCCGCGTAGAGATGGGGTGTGCCGGAGGAGAGCAGCGGCCGGGTCTGCTCCGGATCCGGTGCGTACGCCGCGAGGCCATCACGCGGGGTGATCACCACCAGCGCCAGCCCGGGATCGGCCGAGGCGGTCCGCTCTCCCGAGGGAGTCCGTTCTCCTGAAGGGACCTTCTCTCGTGAAGGGGCCCGCACCGCCGCGGAGGTCCGCAGCCGCGCCGACCGGCGGGGGAGCGGGGCGGGCGCGGCCTGGCGCACCACGCGGCGCGCGGCCAGATCGCGGCGCTCCCCGATCTGCTCGGCCGACAGCCCGCCGGGAGCCACATCCCAGGGCTCGACACAGCCGCCGTCCACCACATCGACCCGGCCGACCCCCGAACCGGACAGCGCGGCCGCGACCGCCGCCCCGACCCGGCCCGCGCCCCGCACCTGAACCCGCATCGCCCGCCGTGCGGCGAGCAGCCGCGCCGCCGCTCCGGGCTCGGGATGCAGCACCGACAGCGCCCCCGCGTCGGGCCGCAGCCGGTCCAGGGCCGCGGCGGGCTCGCCGCCGTCCCTCGGTTCGTCCAGCAGACCGGCCGCCGCCAGCCGGTCCACCAGTGCGTCGGCCCGCCCCTCCGGCAGCCCGATGGCCCGGGCCTCCTGCCGCAGCAGCGGCAGACCGCGGGTGCCGTCCAGCAGCTCCAGAAAGCTGCCCGTGGCCGTGTCCACCGGCCCCATCACCACCGCATGCGCCCGGGCCACCCCGAACTGCACCGTGTCCCGGCTCCGCCAGCCGCGCCGCAGCGCGGGCTTGAGCATCGGATGCATCGCCGCCCCCCGTCTGATGTGCTGTCCGTTGAACCGCCTTCAGCATGCGACTCGGGTCCCGGACCCCGCTGCGCGTTATCCACAGGCAGTGGAAAAAGTCGTACGAACGCCGGTCGTACAAGCCGTGCACACCGTGGAGTGGTTCGGTCCGCAACCATCGGCGGGGCGGGACTTCCCGGGCTGCCAGCGGGTAACGTCGGGGCGTGTCCGCCGACCCGCCCCCTCGCACCGCGGGACAGAACGTCTCCCGCAGCGCCGCGAACGCACCGAGCACCGTCCCGAGCCCGCAGAGCCGAGGCTCCGACGCGAGCGCGGTCGAGGTCCGCCGCAGCACCCGGCGGCGCAGGACGGTCTCCGCCTATCGCGAGGGCGACCGCACCGTCGTCCTCATCCCCGCCCGGATGTCCGAGGCGGAGGAGCGGCGCTGGGTGAGCGTCATGCTGGACAAACTGGCGGCCCAGGAGAGCAAGCGGATGCTGGGCGACGCGGAGCTGGCCGCCCGCGCCGAGTGGCTCTCCGGCCAGTACCTGGGTGGGCGAGCCCGGCCCGTCTCCGTCCGCTGGGTCACCAACCAGAACACCCGCTGGGGGTCGTGCACCCCGGCCGAGGGCAGCATCCGGCTCTCGCACCGGCTCCAGGGCATGCCGGAGTACGTCGTGGACTATGTGCTCCTCCACGAGTTGGCCCATCTGCTGGTGCCGGGCCACGGCCGCCGCTTCTGGCAGCTCCTGGAGGCGTATCCGCGGACCGAGCGGGCGCGGGGCTATCTCGAAGGGGTGGTCGCCGCCGGACGGTTGCCGCACCTCTCCGGACCCCCGGACGACCAGCCGTAAAGACGACCGCGCCCGGGCGGTGAGGGATCAACCGCCGGGCCGTTCGGGAACCGCATCCTGGTTCCCGGCGTCGCTCATAGTCGGCGGCAGCGGCTAGCCTGGCGCGCAACGCACACACCGGTACGGCGATGGGGGACGGTCCTAACGTATGGCCAGGGAATTCCAGCGCGGCCACAAGGCCAGGATCAGTGATCTGACGGCCGGGAGGGATCTGTACGTCGGGGTGCAGATCGCCGGACCCGGCCTGACCTTCGACATCAGCTGCTTCGGTCTCGACGCCAACGAGCGGCTGTCGGACGACCGTTACTTCATCTTCTTCAACCAGCCGAAGTCCCCTGAAGAAGCGATACAGCAGCTCGGGCCGCAGGCCGGTGACACGGATTCGTTCCGCGTCACGCTCGACAGCATCCCGCCCGCCATCCAGAAGCTCTCCTTCACCGCGACCATCGACGGCGCCGGACAGATGTCGCAGGTCGGCCCCGGCTACCTCCGGATCGTCGCGGGCGGCGAGGAGGTGGCCCGGTACTCCTTCACCGGCTCGGAGTTCAGCACCGAACGCGCGGTGATGCTGGGCGACTTCTACCTCAAGGACGTCTGGCGGTTCGCCGCCGTCGGGCAGGGCTTCGACGGGGGACTGGAGGCGCTGCTCAAGAACTTCGGCGGTGAGGTGGCCGAGGAGGAGCCCGCCCCCGCGCCCGCCCAGGGCGCCACGCCCGGCTTCGCGCCGCCGGGCCAGGCCGCCCCCGCACCGGGCTTCGCACCCCCGGCCGGGGCCCCTGCCCCGGCGGCCCCTCCGGCCCCCGCCCCGCCCGCACCGCAGCCCGCCCCCGCCTTCGGCGCCCCCCAGGTCACGCCGCCCCAGGGCACGCAGCCCCACGGCACGCCGCCTCCGGGTACGCCCCAAGGCACACCGCCCCAGGGCACGCCCCCGCAGGGTGTTCAGCCGCCTGCCCCCGGCACCCCGCAGATGCACGGCGCCCCCACCATCGCCGCGCCCATCGCGCCTCCCGGCCAGGTACCGCCGCCCCCACCGCCGGGCCAGTTCCCGGGCCAGCAGCCCCCGTTCGGCCAGCAGCCGGGCCAGGCCCCGCCCGCCCCCGCGCCGTACGGCCAGCCGCCCGCCCAGCCCTACCCCGGCCAGCCCGGCCAGCCCGCCCCTTACGGTCAGCCGCAGCCCATGGGCGGCGTCCCCCAGGGCGGCGTCCCCCAGGGCGGTGGCGCGCCCGGGCTCCAGGCCGCGCTCTCCAAGTACCGCGAAGCGCCCACCGGCCAGCGCTGGACGCCGCAGAACCCCCGGCTGATGCGGGTCGACCTCGGCGTCGGCGGCCAGCCCGTGCTCGCCCGCCAGGGCACGATGGTGCTCTACCAGGGCAAGGTCGACTTCAGCTACAAGGGCGCCGGTTTCCGCGGCCGGATCGTCGGCAACGCCACCGGCCAGGAGATGCAGCTGATGCGCTGCACCGGCCAGGGCCAGGTCTTCCTCGCCGAGAACGCCGCCGAGCTCCACCCGATCGAGCTCCAGGGCGACGCCATCTGCGTCTCCGCCGAGAACGTGCTCGCCTTCGACGAGTCGCTGCACCACGAGGTGCGCCGGATCGAGGGCCACGGCATCCCCGGCGGCGCGCTGTTCACCATGCAGTTCCAGGGCACCGGCACCGTCGTGGTGAAGACCGAGGGCACGCCGGTCGTCCTCCCGGTCACCCCGACCACCTTCGCCGACAGCAACGCCATCGTGGCGTGGTCCGCCGGAGCCCAGGTGATCATCTCCAGCCAGGTGCGGCTGCGCCGCAGCGCCTACCCCGGCCACAGCGGGGAGACCGTGAACCTCCAGTTCCGTGGCGCGCCCGGCAACTTCATCGTCGTCCAGCCCTACGAGGTCTGAGGGAGCCCGATATGGACCAGCACATGATCTCGGGCTTCGCACCCGCCCCGGTCGCCGCCCGGATGGAGAACCACGGCGCCAGCATGCTCAAGGTCGCCATGCAGAGCGGCCAGGACCTCTTCGCCCGCACCGGCTCGATGGTGGCCTACGAGGGCTTCGTCCAGTACGAGCCCAACCCGCCCGCGGTACGGCAGATGGCCTCCCAGTGGCTGACCGGCGAGGGCGCCCCGCTGATGCGGTGCAGCGGCGACGGGCTGCTCTACCTCGCCGACTACGGAGCCAACGTCGTCTGCATCAACCTCAACGGCGACGCGCTGTCGGTCAACGGCACCAACCTCCTCGCCTTCGACGCGCACCTCCAGTGGGGCGTCGAACGGGTCAAGGGCATCGCCAAGTTCGCCGGGCAGGGCCTGTTCAACGTGGGCGTCTCCGGCACCGGCTGGGTCGCCCTGACCTCCCGCGGCACCCCCATCGTGGTCGACTGCGGCCGCGGTGAGGACGAGACCTATGTGGACCCGGACGCGCTCGTGGCCTGGTCCTCCGGGCTCAAGGTGAAGGGCAAGCGCAGCTTCAAGGCGTCATCCCTGATCGGCCGGGGCAGCGGCGAGGCGTATCAGCTCGGCTTCTCCGGGCAGGGCTTCGTCGTCGTACAGCCCAGTGAGGACAGCACCGACCGGCTCCGGGCCCGGGGCTGAGGGGGAGGGACACCAGATGCAGAGCCCGCTTTTCGCCTTCACCGAGGCCCAGACGCAGGACCGCTACGCGCTCCAGAACCCGCAGCTGCTGCGGGTCGCCCTGAGCGGCCATGAGGATGTGCTCGCCCGTAAGGGCAGCATGGTCGCCTATCAGGGGCTCATCGAGTTCGACGGCGAGTACCAGACGCCCGGGCAGCACAGGGCCCGGGCCCGCACCGGTGAGGGCCTGGACCTGATGCGCTGCTCCGGGCAGGGCACGGTCTACCTCGCCAACCTCGCCCAGCACATCCATGTGATGGACGTGGACCACGACGGGCTGACCGTCGACAGCTCCTATGTGCTCGCGCTGGACTCCACGCTGCACTGGGAGTCGATCGCGGTGGACAGCCAGTTCGGGATCTCCGGGTCCGGCAAGTACAACCTCAACATCTCCGGCCAGGGCAAGGTGGCGCTGATGACTTCGGGGCAGCCGCTGATGCTCCAGGTCACCCCGGACAAGTACGTCAACGCCGACGCGGACGCCATCGTCGCCTGGTCCAGCTCGCTGCGGGTCCAGATGCAGGCACAGACACACTCCTCGGGCGTCTGGCGGCGGCGCGGCAACACCGGCGAGGGCTGGGAGCTCAGCTTCCTCGGCCAGGGCTACGCCCTGGTGCAGCCCAGCGAGCTGCTCCCGCCGCAGAACGCGGTGGTCGGGGGCGGCGTGGCCGCGCAGTTCGGCATGGGCCAGCAGGGCGCCCGCGGTCAGAACCAGGGCAACATCTTCAGCAACTGACCGAGGTCACCGCTGTTGGAACGCGGAGCGGCCGCGGACTCCTCGGGGTCCGCAGCCGCCCCGCGTTCCCAAAGGCTCCTCAGCGCGGCCCGACGCGTTCCTCAGGGCAGCCCCGACGTGCTCCTCAGGGCGGCCCGACGCCCTCCTCAGAGCAGCGCGCGGGTGCGCGTCACCAGGTGGCGCACCGACTCGTCGGTCACGTCCGCCACCTCGTCGTAGCCGAACCAGCGCAGATCCAGCGACTCGTCGCTGATCGCCGCCACCGCGCCCCGGGGCGCCACCGCCGCGTACTGGACGTCCAGGTGCCAGGCGCAGGGCGTCTGGTGCCGGTCGAGCCGCACCGGGCCGCCCGGCAGCAGCGTCAGCCCCTCGATCCCGGACTCCTCGGTGGCCTCGCGCAGCGCCGCGCCCGCGAGCGTGGTGTCGTGCGGCTCGCAGTGGCCGCCCATCTGGAGCCACATCCGCAGCTTCCGGTGCAGGGTGAGCAGCACCTGCTTCCGGTCCGGGTCGATCACCAGCGCGCTCGCCGTGATGTGCCCGTCCCCGCACGCCTTCCACATGCCGTCCGGATACGCGGCCAGATGATCGCCGTACAGCCGTCGCAGCCGCTCCTGGGCGGCATCGGGCGCGGGCCACTCGGTGAGCACCCGCGCCGCGTCCTGGTGCAGACTCACTTCTCGCCGTCGCCCCGGTCGCCGCCCTCGCGGTCGTCCTCGCCGCCCTCGCGGCCCTTACGGAGGTCGGGACCGTCGGAGCCGCCCTTACGGTCCTCATCACCGCCCGCCGCCTCGCCGAGCATCTTGTCCAGCTCGGAGAAGTCCAGCTGCTCGCGGTGGACGAAACCGTCCGGGTCGTCGAGGTCCTGTGCTGTCGGCAGCATGTCCGGGTGCGCCCAAAGACCGTCGCGCCCCTCCAGGCCGCGGGCGTCGGTGAGGGAGGCCCACAGCCGGGAGGCGTCCCGCAGCCGGCGCGGCCGCAGCTCCAGGCCGATCAGCGTGGCGAAGGTCTGCTCGGCGGGGCCGCCGCTCGCCCGGCGCCGCCGCAGCGTCTCGCGCAGGGCGTCGGCGGACGGCAGATGCGGCTTGGCGGCGGCGTGGACCACCGCGTCCACCCAGCCCTCCACCAGTGCCAGAGCGGTCTCCAGACGCGCCAGCGCGGCCTTCTGCTCGGGGGTGTCCTCGGGCTGGAACATGCCCTGCTGGAGCGCTTCCTGCAGCTGCTCGGGGTGGGTCGGGTCGAGCTGGCCGACCGCGTCCTCCAGCTTGGCGGTGTCGACCTTGATGCCGCGGGCGTACCCCTCGACCGCGCCGAACAGGTGCGAGCGCAGCCACGGCACATGGGCGAACAGCCGCTGGTGGGCCGCCTCGCGCAGCGCCAGATACAGCCGGACCTCTTCCTTGGGCACGCCGAGGCCGGAGCCCAGCGCCGCGATGTTGACCGGCAGCAGGGCCGCCTTGCCCGCCGGGCCCAGCGGCAGCCCGATGTCGGTCGAGCCGACCACCTCGCCGGCCAGCACGCCCAGCGCCTGCCCGATCTGGGTGCCGAACATGGCGCCGCCCATCGAGCGCATCATCCCGAGCAGCGGGCCGGCCATGGCCTGCATCTCCTCGGGCAGCACATCGCCCATGGCGGCGCCGACGCGCTCGGCGACCGGGTCCACCAGGTCCTTCCACACCGGCAGGGTCGCCTCGACCCATTCGGCGCGGCTCCAGGCCACCGCGGTCCCCGAGCCCGAGGGCAGCGAGGTGACGCCGTCCAGCCACAGGTCCGCGAGCCGCACGGCCTCCTGGACCGCGGCGCGGTCGCCGGGGCCGACGCTCTCGTCCTTGCTGCCGTCGGCGGTGCCGCGCGCGACGGTCTGGCGGGCGATGTCCTTGGCCATGTCCCAGTTCACCGGGCCGCCCTCGTACGAGAGCATCTGCCCGAGCTGCTGGAAGGCGGCCCCCAGGTCGCCCGGATTCAGCGAACCGAACATCGCGGCGAACGGATTCTCCGCGCCGCCCGCTCCGCCGGTTCCGCCGCCGAACCCGAAGGGATTCGCGGGGCCCTGCTCGCCGCCCTGGCCGCCCTTCTTCTTGCCGTCGTCGCCGTCCTCCGGCTCCTCCGGCGGAAGGCCGAATCCGAATGGGGTGTCACTCACGGGTTTCCTCGGCTCGTTGGGCCACCGGCCCCGGGCCGGTGGCGGATGCCCGACATCACCACCCAGCCTAGACACCTCGCCGGTTTCCGGGCTCGGTGCTTCGCTGATCGCCGCCCTGCGGCAGGATGGACGTTACCTGGTACGTATGCGTGCATGCGCTCCGTACTGAAGACAACCGCTGGAGACGCCCGGTGAGTTCCCCAGACCGAGAAGTTCGCGCTGCGCGAAACGATACGGCCAGTGCCGCACGACGACCCGTCGTGGCGGTGACCGGTGCCGCCTCGGGCCCAGGTGCCCTGCTCACGCAGCGGCTCGCGGAGTCCGAAGAGGTCAAGCAGGTCCTGGCCATCGACGAGCGCCGAGGTGAGGTGACCGAGGCACAGTGGCATGTGCTGGACGTCCGCGATCCGGCCATCGCCGAGAAGCTGCGCGGCGCCGACGTGGTGGTCCACCTCGCCGTCGACCTGGATCTGGGCACCGATCCCGCCGCCCGCACCGCCTACAACGTGCGCGGCACCCAGACCGTCCTGACGGCCGCCGCCGCGGCCGGGGTGCGGCGGGTGGTGCTGTGCACCTCGGCGATGGTCTACGGGGCGCTCCCCGACAACGCCGTGCCGCTCGCCGAGGACGCGGAGCTGCGGGCGACCGCCGAGGCCACCGGCGTCGGCGACCTCCTGGAGATCGAGCGGCTCGGGGAGCGCGCGCCGCGGGCGCATCCGGGGCTGAATGTGACCGTGGTGCGCCCGGCGCTCCTGGTCGGCGGCACGGACACCGCGCTCACCCGCTACTTCGAGTCACCGCGGCTGCTGGTCGTCGCCGGATCCCGTCCCACCTGGCAGTTCTGCCATGTGGAGGACCTGGTCGGCGCGCTGGAGTACGCCGCCCTGGAGAAGGTCGAGGGCGAGCTGGCGGTGGGGTGCGAGGGCTGGCTGGAGCAGGAGGAGGTCGAGGAGCTGTCCGGGATCCGGCGCATGGAGCTGCCCTCGGCGGTCGCCCTGGGCGCCGCCTCCCGGCTGCACCGGCTCGGTCTGACGCCGTCCCCGGCGGGCGATCTCGCGTACACGATGCACCCCTGGGCGGTCAGCGGCAGCAGGCTGCACGCGGCGGGCTGGCGGCCGCGCTGGACCAACGAGGAGGTCCTGGCGGAGCTGCTGGAGGAGGTCGCCGGCCGCCATACGGTCGCGGGGCGGCGTCTCGGCCGTAAGGACGCCACGACGCTCGGCGCCGCGGGCGCGACCGTGGCCCTGGTGGGCACCGCGGCGATCGTGCGCCGCGCCCGTAAGGCACGCCGCCGGGCCTGAGACACAAGGCGCCGGAAGGTGTTTTCCGGGATCCGGTAGTCCGGTGGCTCCATTGATTCCCTGAGGGCGGGACGATACGGCACGATGGACGACATGGCACATTCGTACGATCACCCTGGCGAACTCGCGGCCGCCCACCCCATCCGGCTGCTCGCCGTCCGTGACACGCCCCTGTCCGTGGACGAGGTGTTCGGGGCGGTGGGCGACGCCGCGGCGGGCGGCACGGCACTGTTCGTGGGCACCGTGCGCAACCACGACGGAGGCGCGGAGGTCGGCGCCCTCGGCTACTCCGCGCACCCGACCGCCGAGGCCGAGCTGCGCCGGGTGGCCGAGAAGGTCGTGGCCGACTTCCCGGTGCGCGCGCTGGCCGCCGTGCACCGGGTGGGCGATCTGGCGATCGGCGATCTGGCCGTGGTGGTGGCCGTCTCCTGCCCGCACCGCGCGGAGGCGTTCGCGGCCTGCCGCAGGCTGATCGACGACCTCAAGAGCGAGGTCCCGATCTGGAAGCACCAGACCTTCGCGGACGGCACCGAAGAATGGGTGGGTGCATAGGGGGAATGCGCATGCGCATGGGGGCACGGAAGGGTGTACTCCGCTTGCGTAACCCCCACCCTGCCGTAAGCGTTGACCTGGCAGAGGATTAATCTGCTCATCTGTCAGTCGCGGTCCTGAACCGCGATTTTTCAAGGGGTCGGGAGGCTGCTGTGGCTGCGCTTCTCTGGTTGCTGATTCCGTTGTTCGCGGCGATAGGCGCGGCGATATACGCCGGCATAGCCGCCCGAGCCGGCAAACGGAAGACCGGGGGGGATGTGGCTGAGCTGGCCGGATACGCCCGCTTCCGCGAAGCGATGGAGCGCCGGCCCTCCGATTCGGACGCCGCGGCCTGAGGCCGCCGCCCCGTCCGCGCCGCCCCTCGTACGGACGGCCCCGACGGTGGACTGACGGACGCGTCCCGTACTGTCGTTCCATGCCACGCCGCACTGCGACGATGCTCGCCTCCCTTCTGATGCTGATCGCGCTGCTGTGCGCCGGAGTGCTGATCCCGGTGCCGTACGCGGAGATGTCGCCCGGGCCGACGTACAACACCCTGGGTGAGCACAACGGCGAGTGCGTGCTCCAGATCTCCGGCCGCAAGAACTGTGAGACCACCGGCGGGCATCTGAACATGACCACGGTCCGGGTCACCGGCTCCGAGTACCGGATGAACCTCGTGGAGGCCGTCTACGGCTGGCTGGCGCACGATGACGTGGTCGTGCCGCACAGCACCCTCTACCCGGACGACAAGACCCCGGACCAGGTGGACCAGCAGAACGCCGAGGAGTTCACCCAGTCCCAGGAGTCCGCCAAGGTCGCGGCGTTGCGGGCGCTGAAGAAGCCGGTCACCGCGCATGTCATCGTCGGCGCCGTCCAGAAGGGCGCCCCGGCCCAGGGCACGCTGCACGCGGGCGATGTGATCAAGTCGGTGGACGGCACGGCGGTGCGCGAGCCCGACGACGTGGCCAAGCTGGTCACCAAGCACAAGCCGGGCCAGAAGGTGGTCTTCTCGGTCATCCCGGCCAAGAACGTGGCGGCGGCGGAGAAGAGCGGCAAGCAGCCCACCGGCGAGGAGCGCGTCGCGATCACCACCACGAAGGCGGACAAGGGCCCGGCCCGCGCCATCGTGGGCATCCAGGCCGGGGTCGACTACACCTTCCCGTTCCGGATCGACATCAAGCTGGCGGACGTGGGCGGGCCCAGCGCGGGTCTGATGTTCGCGCTGGGGATCGTGGACCGGCTCTCGCCCGGCGATCTCACCGGCGGGAAGTTCATCGCGGGCACCGGCACGATCGACGACAAGGGCACGGTCGGCCCGATCGGCGGCATCGAGATGAAGACGATCGGCGCGCGCGAGGCGGGCGCCCGCTACTTCCTCACGCCCAAGGAGAACTGCGCGGCCGCCGCCAAGGACGTGCCGAGCGGGCTGCGGCTGGTCAAGGTGCACACGATCGACGACGCCCTTACGGCGCTCGAGAAGATCCGTAAGGGGGACACCGCCGGTCTGCCGAAGTGCACGACGGGCTGAGCGGCGCCCCCGTGGCGGGTCAGGTCGCGGGGGTCAGCTCGCGGCGGTCAGTCGGTGGCGAAGGTGGCGGCGAGCGCCTCGGCCAGGCCCGGCACCAGACCGGCCCCGGTGAGCACCTCGGTCGGGGAGTCCTTCTCCCGCAGCCGCAGGGCCGACTCGCGCGCGCCGTCCCGCAGCACGGCCACGGTCATCCGGACCTCCTGGCGGTCCGGGTGATCGGCGACCCACTTCGCCAGCGCGGCCTCGTCCAGGCCCTCGGGCACGGAGCTCTCGGCGGACGGCGGCAGCATCTGCCGCTCCACGGTCAGGGCGCAGCCGGTCACCGCGTCCGGCCAGGCGATGGTGGCGAGGAACTCGTCCAGCGGGGCGCCGGAGGGCAGCTCGTCCTGCTCGATGGGGGTCAGGGAGGCGATCTCCTCGCTGCCCTCGTCAAGGCCGAGCTGAGCGGCGAGGCCGGGCTCCTCGGTGCGCAGCCGGGCGGTGTCGACAAGGGCGAAGAGCCGGGCGGGCTGGTCCCAGCCGAGCCCCGAGGCGTACTCGTCGATTTCGAGTACGGCGCGGGTCAGGGGATTCGAGGCCAGCGGGCCGGTGCCGGGGGTTGCGTTGGACATGGTTCATATCGTGCCCTGTTCGGACCCGGAAACGGGAACTGAGTAAAGCCTGAGTAAGTTGCATCAGGTGGGCCCTGGAGTTCAGGGTTCCTCAATCGACAGCGAACTTCGAGGTGCGCACCTTGGCTTTCCAGATGCCGGACCGCGGCGGAGGCCCGACAGGGCCGCGGGTGAGAGTCGGCCGTCCGTCCCGGCGTGCCAGGACCCTGCTCATGACTCTGGGCGTGCTGGCCGTGTTGGCCATGCTCTTTGTCATGTTTGCCGGATTTTGGACGGATTGGCTCTGGTATCGCTCGCTTCATTACTCTTCCGTCTTCAGTACCACCCTGAAGACGAAGATCGGGCTGTTCTTCGTCTTCGGCGTGCTGATGGCCACGGCCGTCGGGATCAACATCTGGCTGGCCCACCGGCTGCGGCCGCCGCTCAGCGCGATGTCCATGGAGCAGCAGAGCCTGGACCGCTACCGGATGGGCATCGCCCCGTTCAAGAAGTGGGTGCTGCTCGCGGTCACCGCCCTGGTGGGGCTGATCGCGGGAGCCTCGGCGGCCGGCCAGTGGCGCATCTGGCTGCTGTGGGTCAACGGGGTGCCGTTCGGCCAGAAGGACCCGCAGTTCCACAAGGACGTGGCCTTCTACGCCTTCGATCTGCCCTGGTACCGCTTCCTGCTGAGCTTCGGCTTCGCGGCCACGGTGCTCTCGCTGATCGCCGCCGCCCTGGTGCACTACCTCTACGGGGGTCTGCGGGTCACCAGCCCCGGCGCCCGCGCGACCGCCGCGGCCACCGGCCATCTGTCGGTGCTGCTGGGCGTCTTCGTGGCGCTCAAGGCGGTGGCGTACTGGCTGGACCGCTACGGCCTCGCGGTGAAGTCCAGCGACTTCAAGGCGACGGGCAACTGGACGGGTCTGCGCTATGTGGACGCCAACGCGTATCTGCCCGCCAAGACGATCCTGTTCTGCATCGCGGCCATCTGCGCGGTGCTCTTCTTCGCCACGCTGTGGCGCCGCACCTGGCAGCTGCCGGTCATCGGCTTCGGGCTGATGGTGCTGTCGGCGATCCTGATCGGCGGGCTCTACCCGGCGATCGTGCAGAAGTTCCAGGTCCAGCCGAACGAGCAGGCCAAGGAGGCGCCGTACATCCAGAAGAACATCGAGGCCACGCGCAAGGCGTACGGCATCGATGACTCCAAGGTGGCGGACTACTCCGGCAAGAACGACAGCGACGGCGGCGGCGAGAAGCTCCGTAAGGACGCCAATACGACGGCCAGTTACCGGCTGATCGACCCCAGCGTCATCTCGCCGACCTTCCAGCAGCTCCAGCAGGAGCGCAAGTACTACCAGTTCCCCTCGACGCTCGACGTCGACCGCTACAAGGATGCCGACGGCAAGGACCAGGACACCGTCGTCGGTGTGCGCGAGCTGAACCTCAACGGCATCCCCAAGCGGAACTGGATCAACGACCACTTCACCTACACCCACGGCTACGGCATGGTGGCGGCGAAGGGCACCACGACCGACCCCAACGCGGACCCGGCGGGCTCGCCGGACTTCACCGAGTCCGGGCTGCCCACCAAGGGCTCCAGCGGCGGCGGTGTCGGCACCTACAAGCAACAGGTCTACTACGGCGAGAAGACCGACCAGTACTCGATAGTCGGCGGCCCCCAGAAGGAGCTCGACTACGAGAAGAACGGCGAGCGGACCACCAGCTACAAGGGCAAGAGCGGGGTCAGCCTCTCCAACCCGATCAACCGCGCCGCCTACGCGGTGGCGTTCGGCGAGCCCCAGATCCTCTACTCGGGCGCGATCGGGGACGGTTCGCGGATCCTGTACAACCGCACCCCCAAGGAGCGCGTCGAGAAGGTCGCCCCCTGGCTGACCATCGACGGTGACGCCTATCCGGCCGTGGTCCATGGCCGGATCAAGTGGATCGTGGACGCCTACACCACGACCAACGGCTATCCGTACGCCTCGCGGACGACCCTGGGCGACAGCACGGCCGACTCGCTGAGCAACGGGGACCGCTCGGTGGTCGCGCAGCAGAACAAGGTCAACTACATCCGCAACTCGGTCAAGGCGACCGTGGACGCCTATGACGGCACCGTCAAGCTCTACGAGTGGGACTCCAAGGACCCGGTCCTGAAGACCTGGGAGAAGGCGTTCCCGGGCACGGTCGAGCCCAAGGAGAAGATCAGCGGCGAGCTGATGGAGCATCTGCGGTATCCGCAGGACCTGTTCAAGGTCCAGCGCGAGCTGCTGACCCGCTACCACGTCACCGACCCCACGCAGTTCTACAGCGGCAGTGACGCCTGGCAGGTGCCCGAGGACCCGACCCACAAGGAGGGGAACGCGGTGCCGCCGTACTACCTGAGCATGAAGATGCCCGACCAGAAGGGGCAGACGTTCTCGCTGACGACGACCTTCACCCCCAACGGGCGTCCCAACCTGGGGGCGTTCATGTCGATCGACGCGGATGCCAACAGCAAGGACTACGGCACGATAAGACTGCTGAAGGTCACCTCCAACGTGCCCGGTCCACAACAGGTGCAGAGTGAGCTCAACGGTGATCCGGAGGTCGCCGAGTTCGTCCGTAACCTGAGGGGCACCGACTCCGACATCGAGTACGGCAATCTGCTCACCGTGCCACTGGACAACGGCTTCCTCTATATCGAGCCCGTCTACGCCCGCGGTGGCAGCGCCAACTACCCGCTGCTGAAGAAGGTCGGCGTCTCCTACGGCAAGGAGACCGTCTTCAAGGACACCCTGGGCGAGGCCCTGGACGCCGTCTTCGGCAAGTCGTCCGAACAACGGCCACCGGGAGACGGCGGGCAGGAAGAGCCGCCGTCGAACGCGAACCCGACGGTGAAGGAGGCCCTCAAGGACGCCTCGGACGCCTATCAGGACGCCCAGGACGCCCTCCAGAAGCAGCCACAGGACTGGGAGGCCTACGGCAAGGCCCAGGAGGACCTGAAGGACGCGCTGGACCGCGCCGCCAAGGCGGAGGAGAAGGCGGCCGGCGACAAGCAGGGGCAGCAGCAGAACCAGCCACGGAGCCAGAGCGCCGCCGGCGGTTCCGACAAGAAGGGCGGCTGACCCTTGACGACCTGCGAGAACGGCCGGGCGGCCGACCCCTCGCGCCGTGGTACGGTGGTTGCACCACGGCGCGGGGTGGAGCAGTTCGGTAGCTCGCTGGGCTCATAACCCAGAGGTCGCAGGTTCAAATCCTGTCCCCGCTACTGACAGACGAGGCCCGGATCCGCAAGGATCCGGGCCTCGTTGTGTGTTGTATGAGCGTCCACTCGGGGAATGCGGATACAAGCGTTTGGGTTGTCTCTCTGTGGGCATGTCGACAAAACGCTGAAGTGACCTCCTCGGCTGCGGTATACCAGGTGTACGCCGGATGCGGGTGATGCCACGATGGGATTTATGGGGGACAGGGTCAGTCTGTTGGAGACAGGGCGTTTTGCGCACGCGCACGACGATGCCGAGGAGGAGACCCGGCACCGTAGTGCCGCCGAGGCCGGTGACACCGCCGCGATGAGCGCACTCGGCGCGCTGCTGCTGCGCCGCGGCGACCTCGACGGCGCCGAACCGCATCTGCGGGGAGCCACCGCGGCGGGCGACCGCGCCGCCGCCAACAACCTCGGCGTTCTGCTGCACCAGCGCGGCTACGCCGACGAGGCGGCCGGCTGGTGGCGCATAGCCGCCGTCGCCGGATCCCCCGCGGCGGCCCACGCCCTGGGGCGCCATCACCGCGAGCGGGGCGACGAGCCCGCCGCCGAGTACTGGCTGCGCCAGTCCGCCGAGTCCGGCCACACCCTGGGCGCGTACGCGCTGGGCGACCTGCTGGAGCACCGCAGCGACATCGGGGCCGAGCGCTGGTTCCGTACGGCCGCCGAGCGCGGCCACCGCGAGGCCTCCTACCGCCTCGCCCGCATCCTCGACGACCGCGGGGACGAGGGGGACGAGCCGGCGGCCGAGCGCCGCCGCGGCGCCGACGGGAGCGTCCGGGAGGAGGCCGAGCAGTGGTACCGGCAGGCCGCCGCGCGCGGCCACCGGCGCGCCGCCCTCCACCTCGGCACGCTGCTGGAGAAGCGCGGTGAGGCCAAGGAGGCCGGGCGCTGGTACCTGATGTCCGCCAAGGACGGCGAGGCCCGGGCCGCCTGCGCGCTGGGCTTCCTGCTGCGTGACGCGGGTGACACCGACAGCGCCGCCGTCTGGTGGCACCGGGCCGCCCAGGACGGCGACGGCAACGCCGCCAACGCGCTGGGCGCGCTCCACGCCGACCGGGGCGAGACCCAGACCGCCGAGCGCTGGTACCGCGCCGCGCTCGACGCCGGGGACATCAACGGCGCCTACAACCTCGGGCTGCTCTGTGCCGAGCAGGGCCGCACCGCCCAGGCCGAGCAGTGGTACCGCCGCGCCGCCTACGCGGGCCACCGCGAGGCCGCCAACGCGGTCGCCGTGATGCTGCTGCAGCGCGGCGACGCGGCGGGCGCCGAGCCGTGGTTCTCCAAGGCGGCCGAGGCGGGCAGCGTCGACGCCGCGTTCAACCTGGGGATCCTGTACGCGGGCCGGGGCGAGGACCGGGCGGCCCGGCAGTGGTACGAGCGGGCCGCGGCCGCCGGGCACACCGAGGCCGCGCTGCAGGTCGGCCTCGCCCTCCAGCGGGAGGGCGACCTCCAGGGCGCCGAGCGCCATCTGCGCTGCGCCGCGGGCGGCGGCAGCGCCGAGGGCGCCTTCCGGCTGGCCGCGCTGCTGGACCGCTCCGCGGTCGGCGGCGACCCGGCGACCGGCACCGGCTTCGGCAGCTCGTCCGGGACGCGCTTCCCGACCCCGCCGCCGGACGACGGCTCCGGACCGCACGTCCCCGAGTACGAGGAGTGGTACGAGCGCGCCGCGCGCCAGGGCCACCGGCGGGCCCAGGTGCGGGTGGGCATGTTCGCGGCCGCGCGCGGCGACGTGGTCGAGGCCGCACGCTGGTACCGCACGGCCGCCGAGGCGGGCAGCAGCAACGGCGCGTTCAACCTGGGGCTGCTGCTGGCCCGGGAGGGCAGCGAGCCGGAGGCCGCCCTGTGGTGGACGCGTGCCGCCGAGGCGGGGCACGGGCGGGCAGCGCTGCGGCTGGCGCTGCTCGCGGCCCGGCGCGGGGCGCTCGCCGAGGGGCAGCGGTGGTGTGCGCGGGCGGTCGAGCTGGGGCCCGCGGAGGTCGCCGAGCGCGCGGCCCGACTGCGAGAGGCGCTCCAGCAGGAGCTCACGGCGTAGGCGGCGGCGCCGGGCTGGGCCCCCGGCCCCGGCGGCCCTCGGCCCTGACGGCCACCCGGCCCCGACTGCCCCCAGCCCTGACGAGGCGTTGATGCGAGGACGCCACGTCTTGACGCGACGCCAGCGCTGCCGGTGCCCCTCCCTGCCCCTCCCCGCAGCATCGATATGCGGCTCCGCCGCGTGGCAGGGGCTCCGCCCCTGGACCCCGGTCCTCAATCCCCCAGCTACCGCTGGGAGGTGCCCCCTGGACGGGCTGAGATCAGCCCGTCCGGCGTTTGAGGACACGCCCGAAGGGCGTCCGGGGTCCAGGGGGCGGAGCCTCATGGTTCGGGAAGGGGCGGGGAGGGGAAAGACGAGCCCACGGCGGAGCGCACCGAGCCGGATCCCCGGCCCGGACCCGGCCGACCCGCGGCTCGGGCGGCCTCCGCTGCGACGCGGGGCGCAGCGGGCCCTCCGGCCCTGCCCGGACCAGGCGCAGCCCCGTCCGAATCCGCACGCGGCGAGCCACCGGCGGGCAGCCCATCGGTAATCGGTTTGCTCCTGCTGTCCACCCCGGGTTAAGGTTGCTACACAACGACGCGGGGTGGAGCAGCTCGGTAGCTCGCTGGGCTCATAACCCAGAGGTCGCAGGTTCAAATCCTGTCCCCGCTACCACAGCGAAGGCCCGGATCCTCCAGGATCCGGGCCTTTCGCCTATCGCGGCCTTACGGTCGCCGTCGCGGCCTTACGGTCGCGATCCGCGCCGCTCGCACCGCCCCTCAGGCCTCAGCCCGCGCAGTCGGGGCACAGCCCCCGGTACGTCACCTCGACCGCGGAGATCGCGAAGCCGTAGCGCTCCTGCGTGGGCAGGTCGGCGAGCAGGTCGCCGGAGGGGTGGACATCGCGGATCGTGCCGCAGCGCGCGCACACCAGGTGCTGATGCGCGTGATGCGCGTTCGGGTCGTAGCGCTTGGCTCTGCCGTCCGTGCTGACCTCGATCACCTCGCCGAGCGTGACGAGCTCGCCGAGGGTGTTGTACACGGTCGCGCGGGAGATCTCGGGCAGTCGCTCGGCCGCCAGTGCGTGCACTTCGTCGGCGGTGTAGTGCACGTGGTCCCCGTCGAGGACCTCGGCGACGACACGCCGCTGCGCGGTCAGCCTCCAGCCGCGTCCCCTGAGCCGTTCCAGCAGGTCACTCATGCCATTCACCTATCAGTCAGATAAGGACAAGGGTAGCAGCGGACGAGTCCTTGACCAGATCGGGTACGAGTTTCAAAGGCTTCTTGACTTAGACAATGTCCAATGTAGGATCGATCCCAGCCCCAGACCGAGGGACAGAATGTGAGTACGCAGGAGGCGCACGTGACGGTCCAGGACGACATCACTGGTCCGCTGACCACGGAGTCCGGGGCTCCGGTGGCGGACAACCAGAACAGCGAAACGGCGGGCGCCGGCGGCCCGGTCCTCATCCAGGACCAGCACCTGATCGAGAAGCTCGCCCACTTCAACCGCGAGCGGATCCCGGAGCGGATCGTGCACGCGCGGGGCGCCGGTGCGTACGGCACCTTCACCGTGACCGCGGATGTGACGAAGTACACCCGCGCGGCGTTCCTCTCCGAGGTCGGCAAGCAGACCGAGACGTTCCTGCGCTTCTCGACGGTCGCCGGCAGCCTCGGCTCGGCGGACGCCGTGCGCGACCCGCGCGGTTTCGCGCTGAAGTTCTACACCGAGGACGGCAACTACGACCTGGTCGGGAACAACACCCCGGTGTTCTTCATCAAGGACGCCATCAAGTTCCCCGACTTCATCCACACCCAGAAGCGCGACCCGTACACCGGCTCCCAGGAGGCGGACAACGTCTGGGACTTCTGGGGGCTCTCGCCCGAGTCCACCCACCAGGTGACCTGGCTGTTCGGCGACCGCGGCATCCCGGCCTCGTACCGCCACATGAACGGCTACGGTTCGCACACCTACCAGTGGAACAACGCCGCGGGCGAGGTCTTCTGGGTGAAGTACCACTTCAAGACCGACCAGGGGATCAAGAACCTCACCGCCGCCGAGGCGGCCGAGACCGCCGGTCTGGACCCGGACAGCCACCAGCGCGATCTGCGCGAGGCCATCGAGCGCGGTGACTTCCCGACCTGGACCGTGCAGGTGCAGATCATGCCGGCGGCCGACGCGGCGAACTACCGCTTCAACCCGTTCGACCTGACCAAGGTCTGGCCGCACGAGGACTACCCGCCGATCGAGATCGGCAAGCTGGAGCTCAACCGCAACCCGCGGAACATCTTCGCCGAGGTCGAGCAGTCGATCTTCTCGCCCGCCCACTTCGTGCCGGGCATCGGCCCGTCCCCGGACAAGATGCTCCAGGGCCGCCTCTTCGCGTACGGCGACGCCCACCGCTACCGCGTCGGCATCAACGCCGACCACCTGCCGGTGAACCGTCCGCACGCGGCCGAGGCGCGCACGTACGGCCGGGACGGCTTCCTCTACGACGGCCGTCACGCGGGCGCCAAGAACTACGAGCCCAACAGCTTCGGCGGCCCGGCCGAGACCGGCCGGGCGCTGTGGCAGCCGTCCCCGGTGTCCGGCCGGACCGGGGACCACGAGGCTCCCTCGCACGCCGAGGACGACGACTTCGTCCAGGCGGGCAACCTCTACCGGCTGATGTCGGAGGACGAGAAGGAGCGCCTGATCGAGAATCTGGCGCAGTCCATCGCCGAGGTCTCCCGCGATGACATCGCACAGCGGGCGATCGAGAACTTCCGCAAGGCGGACGCCGACTACGGCAAGCGGCTGGAGGCCGCGGTCCAGGCCCTGCGCGGCTGACGGACGCTTGCCGTACCAACCGAAGAGGCCGGACGCCGTTGGGCTCCGGCCTCTTCGTGTGCCGGTTCGTGTGCCGGTTCGTGTGCCGGTTTCGTGTGCCGGTTTCGTGTGCCGGGCGCGGTGGGCCAGGTCCTTACGCCGGTACGGGCTGGGGCGCCGGGGCCCAGCAGCGGATGATGTCGCGTACGGACACCACCCCCACCGGGTCGCCCGCGTCGAGGACGACCAGATGGCGGAAGCCGCCCTGGGACATCGCGCGGGCCGCCTCGTCCAGCGTCCACCCGGGGGCGGCGAAGACGACATCGGCGGTGGTGTGGTCGTGTGCGGCCTCCTGGTCGGGGTCCTGGCCCGCCCCCAGCGAGTTGAGGATGTCGCGCTCGGTGAGGATCCCCAGTCCGCTGGTGTCGGGATCGAGCACGATGGCCGATCCCACCCGGCGCGCCGACATCAGCCGGGCGGCCTGGCGGAGCGTATGCGCGGGGCCGATGGTGAGGACCACCGAGCTCATGGCGTCACGGACGTGCATGGGCATGGATGGAGCCACCTCCTTGGTGAATCCGCATCCCATTAGAGAAAGGATTCACAAGTTCACAAGGTCTGGAATTCTCATGTTCACATGCCTCGGTGGGTCCAACAAGGGCGCGCGGAAGCCGATCTGCCGCTGAGTGCGCCCCGCGCTCCGGTTCATGCTCCGGCCGGCCCCGGAAGGCCCCTCAGGACCGCAGGTAGTCCAGCATCACCCCGTGCAGCAGCCCATTGGACGCCGCCGCGTCGCCGCTGTTCGGGCCCGGTACGCCGTCGAGTCCGGTGAAGCGGCCGCCCGCCTCCTGGACGATCACCGCGTTGGCCGCCATGTCCCACAGCGACAATTCCGGTTCGGCGCAGAGGTCCACCGAGCCCTCGGCCACCATCATGTACGGCCAGAAGTCGCCGTAACCCCGGGTGCGCCAGCAGGCGCGGGTCAGATCGAGGAAGCCGTCCAACTTGCCGCGCTCCTCCCAGCCGCTGAGCGAGGAGTACGCGAACGAGGCGTCGGAGAGGTTGCTCACCTTCGAGACCGCGAGCCGGCTCGCCGAGGACAGGCTGCGCCCGGTGTACGCCCCGAGCCCCTCGGCGGCCCACCAGCGCCGTCCCAGCGCCGGCGCGGAGACCACCCCGACCACCGGCCGGTCGCCGCCCTCGCCGCGTTCCATGAGGGCGATCAGGGTGGCCCAGACCGGGACCCCGCGGACGTAGTTCTTGGTGCCGTCGATCGGGTCGACCACCCAGCGCCGCGGACCGCTGCCCTCGCTGCCGAACTCCTCGCCGAGCACCGCGTCGCGCGGCCGGGCGCGCTGGAGCGAGGTGCGGATCAGCTCCTCGGCCGCCTTGTCCGCCTCGCTCACCGGCGTCATATCGGGTTTTGTCTCGACCTTGAGGTCGAGCGCCTTGAACCGCTCCATGGTGGTCGCGTCGGCGGTGTCGGCGAGAACGTGGGCGAGACGCAGGTCATCGTGGTAGTCGGGCATGGCCGAACAGTATCGACAGGGAAAGACGCGGAGCCACACGACTCCACAACGGCTGGGGGACTGCGGCTGGACGGACCACTCGCCGGGCCCCCGCCGGGCCACCCGCTAGGCCACCCGCCGGGCCACCTGCCAGGCCACTCGCGCGGGGCTCTTGACTTCATCTGGCGGCCCGTCAATTCTGTCGGGCACATGCCGGGCCGGGAGGCGACGATGCCCGCTCTGGGAGGCGACGATGCCCGCAGCGCGTGAATCCTTACTCGACGCGGCATTCGCCGCGCTCGCGCGCCGTCCGTGGCCGAGGGTGAAGATGTCCGAGGTCGCGGCGGCGGCCGGGGTCTCCCGGCAGACCCTCTACAACGAGTTCGGCAGCAAGGAGGGGCTCGCCCGCGCTCTGGTGCGGCGCGAGGCCGACGCGTATCTGTGCGGGGTCGAGCGGGCGCTGTCCGGGGCGTCCGGCGCGGCGGCCCCCCGGGAGCGGCTGGCCGCCGCGGCGGTGTGGACGGTCCGCTCGGCGGCCGAGAACCCGCTGGTGCGGGCGGTGCTCACGGGCTGCTGGAACGAGCGGTTGCCGACGTCCGTAAGGGCGGCACCACTGAGGTCGCCGGGGTCGCCGGGGTCGCCGGGGTTGCCGGAGTCGCCGGGGCCGTTGCCCGCGCCGGGCGAGCTGCTCGGCGAGGCGCGGGACCGGGCGGTGCGGCTGCTGGAGGGCGACTGGCCGTCCGGCGCGGTCGAGCTGCCGCTGGCCTGTGAGGCGGTCGCCAGGCTGGCCCTGTCGTACGTGGTGGCGCCCGCCCCGGCGGCGGACGTGGCCCGTATGGTGCGCACCGTGCTGGCCTGAGCCGGGGCTCGGTGTGCCGATGGGTCTCAGTGGGCCGAGCCGGAGAGCTGGAGCCCTATCACGCCGACGATCACCAGTGAGATGGAGACGATCTTGAGCGTGGAGACGAGGTCGCCGAGGAAGACCATGCCGTAGATCGCGGTCCCGGCGGCCCCGATCCCCGTCCACACCGCGTACGCGGGCCCCACGTCGAGCTTCTTCAGGGACAGCGTCAGCAGCCCGAAGCTGCCGAGTGCGAACGCGCAGAAGGCGATGGTCGGCCAGAGGCGGGTGAAGCCGTGCGAGAGCTTGAGACAGACGGCGAAGCCGGTTTCGAGTAGCCCGGCGACCACGACCAGCAGCCACGCCATAGAGATGCCCTCCCGCGCCGCCGTCGGCTGCCGTCGCCCGGGGCGTGCCCGGGTGCCTGGATTGCTTGATGCGATTATCCATTTACCGCCCGGATGGAGCGGCAAACACGCTTCCTGGGGGTGTCCGGCGGATCGTGACGCCTGCGGCGGGCTGTTCCCCTCCCCGCCCCTTCCCGAACCGGGGCTCCGCCCCAGGCCCCGAACCTGGGCGGACCGTCCCTAGTCGCCTTCCCGCCGCTCGCGGGTGGCCAGTAGTCGTCGCAGGGAGTAGAGCCGGGCCGGTTCGGCGTGGCCGTCGGTCACCCATTGGTCCAGCGCGCAGTCCGGCTCGTCGTGGCTGCAGGCGCGTGGGCAGCCCTCGGTGCCCGGCTCCAGGTCAGGGAAGGCGTGGATGACCCGCGCCGGGTCCACGTGGTGCAGTCCGAAGGACCGCACGCCCGGGGTGTCGATCACCCACCCCTTGGCGTCCGGCAGGGGCAGTGCGAGCGCGGAGGTGGTGGTGTGGCGGCCGCGGCCGGTGACCGCGTTCACCCGGCCGGTGGCCCGCTGGCGGTCCGGGACCAGCGCGTTCACCAGCGTCGTCTTGCCCACCCCGGAGTGGCCGACGAAGACGGTGATCCGGTCCGTCAGCCGCTCCCGCACCCGGTCGGCGGCGGCGTCGCCGTCGGCCAGTTCGTCGCGGCTGGTGACGACATAAGGGACGCCGAGCGGCTCATAGGTCTTCAGCATGTCGTCGGGGGGCGCCAGATCGGACTTGGTGAGGACGAGCAGCGGCTCCAGGCCCGCGTCGAACGCGGCCACCAGACACCGGTCGATCAGCCGCGGGCGCGGCTCCGGATCGGCCAGGGCGGTCACGATCGCGAGCTGGTCGGCGTTGGCGACCACCACACGCTCGTACGGATCGTCGTCGTCGGCGGTCCGGCGCAGGACGGAGGAGCGCTCCTCGACCCGGACGACCCGGGCGAGCGTGTCCTTGTCGCCGGAGAGATCCCCGACGACCGCGACCCGGTCGCCGACCACGACGCCCTTACGGCCGAGCTCGCGCGCCTTCATGGCGGTGATGGTGCGGTCCTCGACCAGGACCGTGAGCCGGCCGCGGTCGACCGTCAACACGAATCCCTCGGCGGCGTCCTCGTGTTTGGGGCGGATGTTGGTGCGCGGCCGGTTGCCCTTGCGGTTGGGGCGGATCCGAACGTCGTCCTCGTCGGTGTGCTTGCCGTAGCGGCGCATGAGTCCAGGCTCTCAGGATCTCCGCGCCGAGGTCGTCGTCGCGTCGAGCATCCCGGTCCACAGGCCGGGGAAGTCGGGGAGGGTCTTCGCGGTGGTCGCCACGTTCTCGACCAGCACGCCGTCGACGGTCAGGCCGAGGACGGCGGCGGCGGTGGCCAGCCGGTGGTCCTCGTAGGTGTGGAAGATCCCGCCGTGCAGCGGGCGCGGGCGGATCCGCAGGCCGTCCTCGGTCTCGGCGACGTCGCCGCCCAGCTCGTTGATCTCCTTGGCGAGGGCGGCGAGCCGGTCGGTCTCGTGGAGCCGCAGATGCGCGATGCCGCGCAGCACCGACTCGGAGTCGGCCAGTGCCGCGACCGCCGCGATCACCGGGGTGAGCTCGCCGACCTCGTGCAGATCGGCGTCGATCCCGGTGATCCGGCCCGTTCCGGTGAAGGTCAGGCCGGTGTCGGTGAGCTCACAGGAACCGCCCATCTCGGTGAAGATCCGGCGCAGTTCGTCCCCGGGCTGGGTGGTGCGCTCCGGCCAGTCCGGGATGGTCACCCGGCCGCCGGTGACCAGTGCGGCGGCCAGGAACGGCGCCGCGTTGGACAGATCGGGCTCGACGACCAGGTCGCGGCCGAGCAGCGCGCTCGGCGCCACCCGCCAGACGCCCCGCTCGCCGCCCGCCTCCGGGGTGTCCACCCGCGCGCCCGCCGCGCGGAGCATGTCCACGGTCATCCGGATGTGCGGCAGGGAGGGCAGGGCGGCGCCGATGTGACGCACCTCGACGCCCTGGTTGAAGCGCGGCGCTGACAGCAGCAGCGCGCTCACGAACTGGGAGGACGACGAGGCGTCGACGCGGACCGGACCGCCGTCCAGCGCCCCGCCGCCGTGCACGGTCATCGGCAGCGCGCCGCGGCCGTCGTCGTCGATGCGGGCGCCGAGGGCGCGCAGCGCGTCGATCACGCCGTGCAGCGGGCGCTCGTGGGAGCGGGGGTCGCCGTCGAAGTGGACGGGACCGTCGGCCAGGGCGGCGACCGGCGGCAGGAAGCGCATCACGGTGCCGGCGTTGCCGACGTCGATGGTGGCCGGGCCGTGCAGCCCCGCCGGGATGACCCGCCAGGCCTCTCCGCCGCCGGAGGGGCCGCTGGAGCCGAGGGTGCCGTCGGACACCGTCTCCTCGATGCCGACGCCCATGGCGCGCAGGGCGGCGGCCATCAGGAGGGTGTCGCGGGAGCGGAGCGGGCGGCGCAGCCAGCCGGGTTCGGCGGCGAGCGCGGCCAGGATCAGACCGCGGTTGGTAACCGACTTGGATCCGGGCACGGTGACGGTCGCGTCAACCGCTCCGTCGGCGATCGGAGCGGGCCAGAGGGCGGTGTGGTCGCCCGGGGAGGTCTCAATGCCGGTCATGGGTCTCACTTTAGTGGTTCGCCCGAAGTGCCAATCTTGATCGAAAGTGGCGAAACCCAGTCGAAACACGGCGCTGCTACGGGCACCGATGGAGGCGCGCCGGGCGCTCGTACGGGGTCACGGTCCCGGCGGCCAGGGTCACGGTCCCAACGGCCAGGGTCACAGCCCGAGCAGCCCGGGTCACAGCCCGAGCAGCCAGCGCCCTCCGGCGAGCAGCGAACACAGCGAAACCACGTGGAAGAGCAGCAGCCAGGCGCCGGCCGGAATGCCCGTCAGCCGGGCGAGCTGGTCGGGGTCGGAGTCGTACGCGCCGCCGTGACGGCGCTTGCGCTGGAGCTCGAAGGCCGGACGCACGCCCCCCAGGAGGAGGAACCACACCACGGCGTACGCGAACCCCGCCTGGACGTCCGGCCCGGTCAGCCAGGAGACGAGGAAGAAGGCGGCCCCGCTGATGACGACCGTAAGGACGCCATAGGCGTTGCGGATCATCACCAGCATCGCGACCAGCAGCGCCGTCGTCCCCCACAGCAGCAAGGTGATGTGGTTCGCCGCCAGCAGCCAGGCGCCGCCGAGGCCCAGCAGGGACGGGGCGGTGTAGCCGGACGCCGCGGTGAGGATCATGCCCAGGCCCGTGGGCTTGCCGCGGGAGACGGTCAGCCCCGAGGTGTCCGAGTGCAGCCGTATGCCGTCCAGCCGCCGCCCGCTGAGCAGGGCGACCACGGCGTGGCCGCCCTCGTGGGCGATGGTGATGGCGTTACGGGCTATCCGCCACGCGGTGCGGAAGACCACGACCGCGAACGCGATCACGCCGGTGGAGACGACCAGCCAGGTGGTGGGGTCGGGCTGGGCGCCGGTCACCCGGTCCCACAGATCGGCGGCGTTCGTTGCGTCCATGTGCGGGCGGCTCCTCACGTCGGTAGGGGTCGTGGCAGTGTGGCACCTATGTGCGGTCGATACGCAGCGAGCCGGAGGCCGGAGGATCTCGTCGGGCTCTTCGGAGTGGAGAAGTGGGAGCCGGAGGAGACTCTGGCGCCGGACTGGAACGTCGCGCCCACCAAGGACGTGTACGCGGTGCTCGAACGTCCCCTTAAGGACGCCGCCGAACCGCGCCCGGTTCGCCAGCTGAGGGCGCTGAAGTGGGGGCTGGTGCCGTCCTGGGCGAAGTCCCCCGAGGGCGGCGCCAAGATGATCAACGCACGGGCCGAGACCGTGCACGAGAAGCCGTCCTACCGGCGCCCGTTCGCCTCGCGGCGCTGCATCCTGCCCGCCGACGGCTACTACGAGTGGGTCACCGCGGCGGGGGAGCGGCAGCTGGAGGAGAAGGGCAAGCGCAAGCGGCCCCGCAAGCAGCCGTACTTCGTGACCCCGGTGGACGGCTCGGTGATGGCCATGGCCGGGCTGTACGAGTTCTGGCGGGACCGGACGCTGCCCGACGAGCACCCCCGGGCGTGGTGGGTCACCTGCACGGTGATCACCACCGAGGCGGACAAGGAGCCCTTCGGGGGCGCGGCCCGGGACGAGGGGCCGCGCTCGCTCGCCGAGATCCACCCGCGGATGCCGCTGGTCCTCACCGAGGACCGCTGGGCCTCCTGGCTGGACCCGGGCCGCACCGACCCCGACGACCTGCTGCCGCTGCTGGCGCCGCCGCCCTCCGGGCTGCTGCGGGCCTACCCGGTGACGACCGGGGTGAGTGATGTCCGTAACAACGGCCCCGAGCTGCTCGATGAACTCGAGGCCCCGGAGGAGGGCACGCTGTTCTGATGGCCGCGAAGAAGACGGACGAACCTCGGAAGAGGACGGACGAGCCTCAGAAGAGGACGGACGAGCCTCAGGTGACCACCGAGATGGTGGCGACCCCGGCCGGGGACGCGCGGATCACCTGGCACCACGCCCCCGGCGCCCATGCCCTGCTCGCCGCGAGCCATGGCGCCGGCGGGGGCATCGAGGCGCGGGACCTGCGTGCGCTGGCCGGGGCGCTCCCCGGGCTCGGGGTGAGCGTCGCGCTGGTCGAGCAGCCCTGGCGGGTGGCGGGCAAGAAGGTCGCGCCCGCACCCTCGACCCTGGACACCGGATGGCGTGCCGTATGGCCCGCGCTGGAGAAGGCCGGGCTGCCGATCGTGGCGGGCGGCCGCAGCGCCGGGGCGCGGGTGGCCTGCCGGACCGCGACGGAGCTGGGCGCGAAGGCCGTGCTGGCCCTGTCGTTCCCGCTGCACACGCCGGGCAAGCCGGAGCGGTCCCGGGCCGAGGAGCTGCTGGGCACGGGCGTGCCGACGCTGATCGTCCAGGGCGGCCGGGACCCGTTCGGGCGCCCGGAGGAGTTCCCGGAGCTGCCCGCGGCCATGGAGCTCGTGGAGGTGCCGTACGGCGATCATGTCTTCGGCCTGCCGAAGTCGGCGGACCTCGACGAGCCCGCGGCGCTCGCCCTGATCACCGGGGCCGTCGCCGATTGGCTGCCGCGTGCCCTGGGCTGATCGCTGACAATGGCCGCTGGCCGCTGGCCGCTGGCCGCCGTCGCTGATCGTCGACTTCTGACCGCTGGCCCGCCGGCCGCTGACCCGCCCTGGTCAAGGGCGCCGGGCGCCGGGCCGGGGGCAGGGGCGGGGGCGGGAATGCGACGCGGGGGATCCGTGTTGAACGGGCTGTCGGTACTCACCGTGTAAGAGGCACTGATACGCGGAATACGAGGAAGAGGAGTCCCCCGCATGGGTTCGCTTGCTTGCCCGGCCCGTCCACGCGCCGCTGACCTGGACTGGTCCCAGCTGCAGGCGGCGCAGGCCGTGAAGATCGGAGCGGCGGGCGCACCGGATCGTCGTCTATTCTCCGATTCGAGCGGGTCCGCATCCGGACCCGACACGAAGCTGGAGGAGGTGGGTCAGGTCACTGGGACCGACGCAGGGACCGACGGCGTTACCGAGGGAGAGCCGATCGAGCGGTCGCAGGAGTCGTCCTCGGAGCGCAATGCGCGCTTCGAGCGGGACGCCCTTGCCTTCCTGGACCAGATGTACTCGGCCGCGCTGCGGATGACGCGTAACCCGGCCGACGCGGAGGACCTCGTGCAGGAGACCTACGCGAAGGCGTACGGGTCCTTCCACCAGTTCCGCGAGGGCACCAACCTCAAGGCGTGGCTGTACCGCATCCTGACCAATACCTTCATCAACTCGTACCGCAAGAAGCAGCGGGAGCCGCAGCGCAGCGCGGCCGAGGAGATCGAGGACTGGCAGCTCGCGCGCGCCGAGTCGCACATGTCGACCGGTCTGCGCTCCGCCGAGTCGCAGGCCCTCGACCACCTGCCCGACTCCGATGTCAAGGAGGCCCTTCAGGCCATCCCCGAGGAGTTTCGCATCGCGGTCTATCTCGCGGATGTCGAGGGCTTTGCCTACAAGGAGATCGCGGACATCATGGGTACACCCATCGGTACGGTGATGTCCCGGCTGCACCGTGGGCGCCGCCAGCTGCGCGGTCTGCTGGAGGACTACGCCCGTGGGCGCGGGCTGGTCCCGGCGGGCGCGGGCGCCGCGGCGGACGAGTCGCACGATCGGAAAGGCGCGGACTCATGAGCTGCGGAGAGCCGCATGAGACGGACTGCTCCGAGGTTCTCGACCACCTCTACGAGTTCCTCGACCACGAGATGCCGGACGGCGACTGCGCCAAGTTCGAGGTGCACTTCGACGAGTGCTCCCCGTGCCTGGAGAAGTACGGCCTCGAGAAGGCCGTGAAGAAGCTCGTCAAGCGGTGCTGCGGCCATGACGACGTGCCCACCGACCTCCGGTCGAAGGTCATGGGGCGGATCGAGCTGATCCGCTCCGGGCAGGCGGTGCCGGAGCGCGAGATCACGACGGAGACGAAGGCGCCGAGCAGCGCCCAGGAGTGATCCCGGCGGGGCGCAGGGCCCAGGAGTGACCTCGGGGCGCAGCGCCCAGGAGTGACCCCGCGGCTCGGTCCCCAGTGGTACGCCGGTCGAACGTGAGTGGACTTGGCGCGTTCTCGCTCCCACCCTCGGTGATCAGATCATCACTCGAAGGGGTGTAATCGGACAGTCCCTCCGGTCCCATACGCCCCGTCTCGTCCTAAGCTCCCCAACCACCTGACCCGCCCCGCCCGAGAGGGGCGGCGCAATGGACATGGATGGGGAGGAGGACACCGTGCGGGCACTTCCCCACGGCGCGCGCGCCTATGTCCTGTGCGCCGTGCTCGCCGGGGCGTACTGCGCCGCCCCGGCCGTACGACCCGGAGCGGCCGTCCCCTGGGCCACGACCGCCCTGCTCGCCGCGGTCCACGCGGTCGGCTCCAGGGTCCGCGCCCGCTGGCCGGAATGGTGCAGCCCCGTCCTTCTGGCCGGGGCTTTTCTGCTGCCGCCCGCCGCCGCGGCGCTGGTCGCCGTGCCCGGTGCGCTGCTCGCCCGCGTCGAGCGGCCCCCGGCCGGGGCGCGGCGGGCCTGGCGCGCCGCACGGCTCTCGCTGGCCGTCTGGGCCGCCTCGTGCGCCTTCGCGGCCCTGGACGGCCCCGGGACCCTCAGCGCCCTCTGGGCCCTCGGCGACGGCGCCCAGGCCTCTGTTGGGCAGGCGTCCGCTGGGCAGGTCCCCGCTGGGGCCTCCGCTGGGCAGGCGTCCGCCGCGCTGGCGTCCGCTACGCAGGCGTCCGCTACGCCCGGCTTTCCGTACGCCCTGGCGGCCGCGGTGGCCGCCGCGCTCGTCCTGGGCCTGACCGCCACCGCACTGGAGGGCGGGGTGCTGGTCACCGCCGAGCGGCAGTCCCCGCGCGCCGCCTGGTGGGGGCGGCTGCCCGGCGCCCTCGCCCCGTACCTGGTGCACGGGCCCGCCGGGCTGGCCATGGCCGTGCTGTGGCGCAGCCCTTACGGACCGGCGGCGGCCCTGCTGGTGCTGCTGCCGATGTACGTCTGCGCCTGCGGCTTCGTGCTCTACCGCCGCGAGAGCGCCGCTCACCAGGCCACCATCCGGGCCCTGGTCCAGGCGGTCGACATCAAGGACCGCTACACCCGGGGCCACAGCGAGCGCGTCGGCCGCGCCTCCGCGATGATCGCCCGTGAGCTGGGCATGAGCGGCGACCGGCTGGAGGCGGTGCGGATCGCGGGCATCCTGCACGACGTCGGCAAGCTCGGCGTGCCCACCCGGCTGCTGCGCAAAAACGGTCCGCTGACGCCTGATGAGCGCCGGGTGATCGAGCTGCACCCCGAGTACGGCGACGAGATGGTGCGCGGCATCGGCTTCCTGGGCGAGGCGCGGGCCGCGATCCTCCACCACCATGAGCGGCTGGACGGCAGCGGCTATCCGTACGGGCTCGCCGGGGCGCAGATCCCGGAGTTCGCCCGGGTGGTCGCGGTGGCGGACGCCTTCGACGCGATGACCTCGACGCGTACGTACCGCAGGGCGCGGTCGGTGCCCACGGCCGTGGAGGAGCTGAAGCGGTGCGCGGGCTCGCAGTTCGACCCCCGCATGGTGCGGGCCCTCACCCGCGCCCTGGACCGCCACGGCTGGCACGCGACGGTCACGGCGGACGCCCCTGAGGAGCGCGGAAACGTCCCAGCAGACGCCCTCCCCGAGCCCGCCCCGCCCCTGGTGCGCGCGGCGGCCCCCGGCACGGCCACCCCCGGCGGACCCCGCCCCGGCACGGGCGGCCCCGGCGGTGGCCCATGAGCCCCGCCGAGAACCCCACCACACCCAGCACGAACGATTCCGCCCGGGCCCCCGGGCCCGCCCCCGGTCCGGCCGACGAGGGCCCCGGGGAAGCCCCGGACCGCCCTGACCCTGAGCGGGCCCCCGGACCAGCCAACGCTGGACCAGGGGGAACCCCGGGCGCTTCGGGCAAAGGCGAGCCCGGCGTCACGGGCCGCTGTGGTCCGCGGGGGCGGGATGAAAGCGCGGCTCAGTGGCCTGCCAGGGGGGCTCGTCCCGCCTCGGTAGTGGCCACTTCCCGGACCCCTAACGCCCTTGCGCGGATCGCCGAGCGGCACGCCCGGGCCTTTCATCGCGCCCGACGCCAACGAGCCGAGACCGTCGCCGCGCGCGAGGAGGGGCGGGAGCGGATATCCCGGGGGCGTTGTGGCGGCCTTACGGTCGTCGCCGTGTATGGCGCGGCGGGGGCGCTTGCCGTGGTGGCGCTGGTGTGGACCGAGTGGCATGGGGCGCGGCAGGCGGAGGCGGCGCTGGCCTTCGGGGCGCTCATCGCCGTGGGGGAGGCGATCCGGTGCGTCGAGGCGCCGCCCGCGCTGCCGGGCGGCGGCGGGGGAGTGCCCGATCCGCGCGGTGAGCCCGCGCCGCTCGCCGCCGCAGGCGCCCTCGGATACGCCCTGCTCGGGCGGCTCGGCGGGGAGCCCGCCACCCACGGCGTCCTCCAGGTGGTCACCGTCGTCGTGGCCGCGTCCCTCGCCGGGCTGGTGGCGCCGCTCGCGCTCGGCTGCCCGGTCGACCCCGGCCACACCGCCCGCCGGGTGCTGACCGCCGCGTTCGCTGCCGTCTGCTTCCAACCGCTGCACCGGACCGGCCGTTTGGCCGATTGGCTCGGCCACGGCCCGTCCATCGTCGGCTATTTGCTCGCCCTGCTGACCCTGACCGCCCTCTGCGACGCCGTCCTGGCCGCCGCGCTCGCCCGCGCCCGTACCGGCTGGCCTTACGGGCCGCTGCTCCGCGACGAGCTGCGGTCGCTGCCCGGCGTGGGGGCTGCGGTGTGCGCGACCGCGGCCGTGATGGCGCTCACCGTGGCCGTCGCCGGGCTGTGGCCGGTGCCGGTGCTGGCGGTGCCGCTGCTGCTGATCCAGTACTCCTACCGCCGCTACGCCGGGATACGGGCCACCTACCGCCAGACCATCGCCTCCCTGGCCCGGTCGACCGAGATAGCCGGGTACACCCCGACGGGCCACGCCCGCGAGGTGGCCGGGCTCAGCCGGGCCGTGGGGCGTGAGCTGGGCCTCTCCGAGCCCCGGCTGACCGTGCTGGAGTACGCGGCGCTGATGCACGACATCGGCCAGCTGTCGCTGGTGGACCCGGTGCCCGCCGGGGCCACCGAACCGCTGCCCGCCGCCGAGCAGCGCAAAATCGCGCTGCTCGGCGGCGCTGTGGTACGCCAGACCGGGGTACCCGCCGAGGTAGCGCTGGTCGTGGAGCGCCAGGCGGACCCGTACCGCGAGCAGCCGCTCGCCGCGCGTATCGTGCGCGCGGTGAACGCGTACACCGAGTTGGTGAGCGGGCCCGCGGCCGAGGGAGCGGCCGGGGCGGCCGCGCTGCGCGCCCTGGAGCGGCTGCGGCTGGCCACGGCGCGCGACTTCGACCCGGTCGTGGTCGAGGCGCTCGCCACGGTGCTGTCGCGCGGGGTGCACGGCCGGTCCCGGTGACCGGCCCGGTGACCGGCCCCGGTGACCGGCCCCGGCGACCGGCCCCGGTGAGAACTGAGAACTCGCCGGTAATGAGCGGGCCTCCCGAGGGGCATGGTTGGATGCGAGGAGAGGGGTGCCAGGCCAGATGGCCGGTGGCAAGGAGGTGTGGTGGGCGTCGCATCCCGGCCGCAGGGTGAGGGGTCGGGCTGAGATGTCCGCGAATGTGTGGCAGGTTGTCTTCAAGGGAGGGCGACGCCGTCCGCGAAGGCATCTGGTACGGGACGACTTCGATACCGGCAGGCGGGAATCGTGAAGATCTTCGGCAAGGTACGGCACCGGCCGTCCGCCTCATGGCGGCAGGCCACGGACCGTGCGTTCACGCTCATCGGCGACGGCCGGTACGAGGACGCGGGCGCGCTGCTGACCCGCGCCGCCGACCTGGAGCCGTGGCTGTCGGAGTCCTGGTTCAACCTGGCGCTGCTGCACAAGTTCCGGCACGACTGGGAGCAGGCGCGCGCCGCGGGGCTGCGGGCGGTCGCGCTGCTGGACCGCGAGACGGGCGCTCCGGACTGGTGGAACGTGGGCATCGCGGCCACCGCGCTCCAGGACTGGCCGCTGGCCCGCCGCGCCTGGCAGGCGTACGGGCTGAAGGTGCCCGGAGAGGCGTCCGCGTCCGGTGAGCCGCTCGGCATGGAGCTGGGCAGCGCGGCGGTGCGGCTGTCCCCTGAGGGCGAGGCCGAGGTCGTCTGGGGCCGCCGGCTGGACCCGGCCCGGATCGAGGTGCTGTCCATCCCGCTGCCGTCGTCAGGGCGGCGCTGGGGCGAGGTGGTGCTGCACGACGGTGTGCCGCACGGTGAGCGGGCGACCTCCGCGGGCCCCGTGTACCCGGTCTTCGACGAGATCGAGCTGTGGGCGCCGTCCCCGGTGCCGACCTGGGTGGTGCTGCTGGAGGCGGCCACCGAGGCCGACCGGGACGCCCTGGAGCGGCTCGCGGCGGACGCGGGCTTCGCGGCCGAGGACTGGTCGTCGTCGGTGCGGCTGCTGTGTCGTTCCTGCTCGGAGAGCCGGATGCCCAGCGACGAGGGCGAGGGCGAGCATCTGGACCCCCACGACCACAGCGAACCGGGCCACCCCGGGCCGCTGGGCCACCGTATGGCGGGCTCGGGCTCGCTGTGGGTTCCCGAGCGCGAATGCGGGATCGCGGCGCCTGGGGGGCTGGTGCGGGGGTTGCTGGACGGGTGGGTCGCGGACAGCCCGGATACGCGTGAGTGGCGGGACTTGGAAGAGGTCTGCTGAGCGGCTGGCGGCTGGCGGCTGCACTGGGTCTTAGGGGTGTCGGGCGGATCGCGGCGCCTGCGGCGGGCTTGTCCCCTCCCCGCCCCTTCCCGAATCTGGGGCTTCGCCCCAGGCCCCGGCGGGGCTCTGCCCCTGGCCCCGATCCGGGGCTTCGCCCCTGGCCCCGGGTGGGGCTTTGCCGCTGGTCCTGATCTGGGGCTTTGCCTCTGGCCCCGGTGGGGCTTTGCCTATGGTCCTGAACCGGGGCTTTGCCTCTGGCCCCGGTGGGGCTTTGCCTATGGTCCTGAACCGGGGCTTTGCCTCTGGCCCCGGTGGGGCTTTGCCGCTGGTCCTGATCTGGGGCTTTGCCTCTGGTCCTGAACCGGGGCTTTGCCTCTGGCCCCGGTGGGGCTTTGCCCCTGGCCCTGAACCGGGGCGTCGCCTCAGGCCCCGGACCGGGGCTCTGCCCCTGGCCCCGAACCGGGGCTTCGCCCCAGCTGGCGGTGGGGCTCTGCCCAGGTCCTGGGGCGGGGCTCTGCCCCAGACCCCGGCCGGGAGCCCCGGACGTGCGCGGGTCTCCGCTGCGCTGGTGTGCCGACCGCGATCAGGCCGCCGGTGCAGGCACTCGCGCCCTCACCGTCGGGCCCGCGGACGCCTTGGCCCCCTGGCCTCCTGGCCTCCTGGTCACCGGTCGGCTGCTCGATCACCGCGTCGCGGGTGGCGCGGTCGGTGTCCTGGTCGGTGAGCTGATCGCGGCTGCGGTCGGTTCGTCGGCCACGGGGGCCGGGGGCGGAGCCCCGGTAGCGGGGAGGGGCGGGGAGGGGAAAGCACCGATATGCGGCTCCGCTGCGTGGTCCGCCAGCAGCCCGGTCACAGTGCGTAAGCGCACCGCGCCCCGCCGCGCCGTGCCCGTACCCTGTAGGGCGACGCATCACGGTTGAAGGAAGGCATACGGCGGACGATGTCGCAGCAAGGGACGAAGCAGCGGGTGGACGACGAGTTCATCGTGGACACGGAGGACTGCGAGGAGCGCGAGCGGGCCTTCCGCGAGCGCGGCACCGCCCGCCCGATCACCGTGTACGGCAACCCGGTCCTGCACAAGGAGTGCCGGGACGTGACCGTGTTCGACGAGGAGCTCGCGCGGCTCGTCGACGACATGTTCGCCAGCCAGCGGGCGGCGGAGGGCGTGGGCCTGGCCGCCAACCAGATCGGTGTCGACCTTAAGGTCTTCGTCTACGACTGCATGGACGACGAGGGCGTTCGCCATGTGGGCGTGGTGTGCAACCCGGTGCTGGAGGAGCTGCCGGCCGACCGCCGGGTGCTGGACGACTCCAACGAGGGCTGCCTGTCGGTCCCCACGGCCTACGCGGAGCTGGCCCGCCCCGACTACGCGGTGGTGCGCGGCCAGGACCTCAACGGCGAGCCGATCGCGGTGCGCGGCACCGGCTACTTCGCGCGCTGTCTCCAGCACGAGACCGACCACCTTTACGGCTACCTCTACATCGACCGGCTCTCCAAGCGCGACCGTAAGGATGTGCTGAAGCAGATGGCCGAGGGCACCGCCCGCTATGAGACGGTGCCCAACGACTGAGTGTGTCCCACCGCACAGGGCGGGCCGGACCTCTCCGGGTCCGGCCCGCCCTGTAGACATCAGAAGTCGTCGTCGAAGGCGACCGACCCCTCGACCGCGACCTGGTACGCCGAAGCGCGCCGCTCGAAGAAGTTGGTCAGCTCCTGGACGTTCTGCAGCTCCATGAAGGAGAACGGGTTCTCCGAGCCGAAGACCGGCGCGAAGCCGAGCCGCCGCAGGCGCTGGTCGGCCACGCACTGCAGATACTCCTGCATCGACGCCGTGTTCATGCCCGGCAGCCCCTCGCCGCACAGATCGCGGGCGAACTGGAGCTCCGCCTCGACGGCCTCCTTCAGCATGTCGGTGACCTGCCGCTGAAGTTCGTCGTCGAAGAGTTCCGGCTCCTCCTCGCGGACGGTGTCCACGACCGAGAAGGCGAACTCCATGTGCATCGACTCGTCGCGGAACACCCAGTTGGTGCCCGTCGCCAGGCCGTGCAGCAGCCCGCGCGAGCGGAACCAGTACACGTACGCGAAGGCGCCGTAGAAGAACAGCCCCTCGATGCAGGCCGCGAAGCAGATCAGGTTGAGCAGGAAGCGGCGGCGGTCCTCCTTGGTCTCCAGCCGCTCGATCTTCTCCACCGAGTCCATCCAGCGGAAGCAGAACTCCGCCTTCTCCCGGATGGAGGGGATGTTCTCGACGGCGGCGAAGGCCGCGGCGCGGTCGTCCGGGTCGGGGAGGTAGGTGTCCAGCAGCGTCAGATAGAACTGGACGTGCACCGCCTCCTCGAAGAGCTGCCGCGACAGATACAGCCGCGCCTCGGGGGAGTTGATGTGCTTGTAGAGCGTCAGCACCAGGTTGTTGGCCACGATCGAGTCGCCGGTCGCGAAGAAGGCGACCAGACGGCCGATCAGGTGCTGCTCACCGGGGGAGAGCTTGGCGAGGTCGGCGACGTCGGAGTGGAGGTCGACCTCCTCCACGGTCCAGGTGTTCTTGATCGCGTCGCGGTAGCGGTCGTAGAACTGCGGGTACCGCATCGGCCGCAGGGTCAGCTCGAACCCGGGATCCAGCAGGTTCTTGGTGTGGCCCGGCGCGGTGTTCACGGTGGTCATCTCGGATGCGGTGGGCATTACTGGCAGGCCTCGCAGGACTCGGGGTTTTCCAGGGAGCAGGCGATCGCGTCGGCCTCGGCCGGGGCCTCCTGCACGGGGAGGGGCGCGGGGGTGGCGGCGGCGCCACCCCGGGCGCTCTGGGCGATCCGGGTGGCCGGACGCGAGCGCAGGTAGTACGTGGTCTTGATGCCGCGCTTCCAGGCGTACGCGTACATCGAGCTGAGCTTGCCGATGGTCGGCGAGGCCATGAAGAGGTTCAGCGACTGGCTCTGGTCGAGGTACGGGGTGCGGGCCGCCGCCATGTCGATCAGGGCGCGCTGCGGGATCTCCCACGCGGTGCGGTACAGCTCCCGTACGTCCGCGGGCACCCAGGAGAAGTCCTGGACCGAGCCGTTGGACTCGCGCAGCGCCTCGCGGGTCTGGGCGTCCCAGACGCCCAGCTTCTTGAGGTCGTCCACCAGATAGGAGTTGACCTGGAGGAACTCCCCGCTGAGCGTTTCGCGCTTGAAGAGGTTGGAGACCTGCGGCTCGATGCACTCGTAGACCCCCGCGATGGAGGCGATGGTCGCGGTCGGCGCGATCGCCAGCAGCAGTGAGTTCCGCATCCCGGACTTCGCCATCCGCGCGCGCAGCGCCTGCCAGCGCTCCGGCCAGGTGGCCACCGCGTCCGGGTAGTGGTCCGGGTGCAGCACACCGCGCGCGGTGCGGGTCTCGGCCCAGGCGGGGTGCGGGCCGTGGCGCTCGGCGAGCTCGCAGGACGCCTCGTACGCGGCGAGCATGATGCGCTCGGAGATCCGCGTGGACAGCGCCGTGGCCTCGGGCGAGTCGAACGGCAGCCGCAGCCGGAAGAAGACGTCCTGGAGGCCCATGAGGCCCAGACCCACCGGGCGCCAGCGGGAGTTGGAGGCCCCGGCCTCCTCCGTGGGGTAGAAGTTGATGTCCACCACGCGGTCGAGGAAGGTCACGGCGGTGTGGACGGTGGCGTCCAGGCGCTCCCAGTCCAGCTGCCCGTCCTCGCCCAGGTGCGCGGCGAGGTTGACCGATCCGAGGTTGCACACGGCGGTCTCGCCGTCGTTCGTGACCTCCAGGATCTCGGTGCAGAGGTTGGAGGAGTGGACGACCCTGCCGGGCTCGGCGGTCTGGTTGGCGGTGCGGTTGGCGGCGTCCTTGAACGTCATCCAGCCGTTGCCGGTCTGCGCGAGGGTGCGCATCATCCGGGCGTACAGCTGGCGGGCCGGGACCTGCTTGACGGCCTTCCCCTCGGCCTCGGCCCTGCGGTACGCGGCGTCGAACTCCTCGCCCCACAGGTCCACCAGATCGGGCGCGTCCACCGGGGAGAACAGCGACCAGTCGGCGTCCGCCTCGACCCGGCGCATGAACTCGTCCGGGATCCAGTGGGCGATGTTGAGGTTGTGGGTGCGGCGGGCGTCCTCGCCGGTGTTGTCCCGCAGCTCCAGGAACTCCTCGAGGTCCGCGTGCCAGGTCTCCAGGTAGACACAGGCCGCGCCCTTGCGCCGGCCGCCCTGGTTGACGGCGGCCACCGAGGCGTCGAGCGTGCGCAGGAACGGCACGATGCCGTTGGAGTGCCCGTTGGTGCCCCGGATCAGCGAACCGCGCGCCCGGATGCGGGAGTAGGACAGGCCGATGCCGCCCGCGTGCTTCGACAGCCGCGCCACCTGGTGGTAGCGGTTGTAGATCGAGTCCAGCTCGTCCAGCGGCGAGTCCAGCAGATAGCAGGACGACATCTGCGGATGCCGGGTGCCGGAGTTGAACAGCGTGGGGGAGCTGGGCAGGTACGACAGCGTGCTGGTCAGCCGGTAGAGCTCGGCCACGTCCTCCAGCGCCCGCTCCGAGTGGTCCTCGGCGAGCCCGCAGGCCACGCGCAGCAGGAAGTGCTGCGGGGTCTCGATCACCTGACGGGTGAGGGGGTGGCGCAGCAGATAGCGGCTGTAGAGGGTGCGCAGCCCGAAGTAGCCGAAGCGGTTGTCGGCGCCGTCGGCCAGGGCCCGCTCCACCAGCGCGTCCAGCCGCTCGGCGTGGGCGGCGGCGAACTCCGCGGTGGAGTCGGCGAGCAGGCCCTCGCGGTGGCCCACCCGGACGGAGGCCGAGAAGGAGACCGCGCCCTGCCCGGCCGCCTCCTGCGTGATGGTGAGCGCCAGCAGCCGCGCCGCGAGCCGCGAGTACTCCGGCTCCTCGGCGATCAGCCCGGCCGCCGCCTCGGTCGCGAGGGCCCGCAACTCCGCCTCGTCCGAGCCGGGATGACGGCCGCGCAGGGCGGCGGCCGCGACCTTGCCGGGATCGGTGGCGGGCAGGTCGGCGGTGAGTCCGGTAAGGGTCCGTAGCAGGGCGGTCCCGGGCGCGTCGTCCGCTGCCTGAGAAGCCGCCTGCGCTGAAACCGGATCGGCGGGCGCGATGGTCACTGAGGTGCTCTCCCTCGCTGGGCTGGGGCCACGAGGGGTGGTGCGATGGGCGCGTACGGGCATGCCGATGCCGCACTCCTCGTACGCCGGGCACACCACGCAGCGTCCATCGGCCCAACCCTCGAGGCCGGGGGACGTGTTCACAGGGCCGTCGGCAGGTGCTCGGACTCACGGGCACGCCGAATTGAGCGCACACGTACACCGTTGCGGGACAGTTCCGGATTCCCACCGGATTCCCCTGCGGCGACAGCGAGCACGAGCATACATCTTGTGTCGGCCGACGCACGCGCCCCCATATCTTGTGTCGGAGCTGCGGAGTTTCGCATGAATGTGCTCATGCGTTCCGGAGGTGGCCCGTGACCTGGGGCGCGCGTCAGGCCATCACTTGGGCGTGTGGCGGCGGGCGTCACAGCTCCACGGTGAAGGCCCAGAGGGTGATGTCCGTCCCCGGCAGGGGCGCCCAGTCGCGCTCCGGGGCACGGACGAAACCCAGCCGCTCGTACAGGCGGTGGGCGGCGGTCATCGACCGCTGGCTGCTGATCACTATGCGCCGCAGGCCCAGTGCGCGGGCCCGGTCCAGGCAGGCTCGTACGAGTGCTTCGGCGGCGCCGCGTCGGCGCGACTCGGGGCGGACGGCCAGCATCCGGAACTCGCCCTCGCCGGGGCGGGCCAGCTCCGCGTACGCCCCGCCGTGCACGGCGAACGCCACGGCGCCCAGGACCTCGTCGCTGGCCGCGTCCGCCGCGACCAGCAGCTCGGCCTCGGCGGCCCGGCGGCGGGCGTCGCGCAGGGTGGCGAGATAAGGATCACTGTCCTCGAAGTCCAGGAGCCCGTCCCCCAGGTACACCTGCGCGGTGAGCTCCCCGATTCCGTCCAGTTCCTCGTCCCGCGCGTGCCTGATCGTGATATCCATGCCCGCAGTCTGCCGCAGGCCACTGACAGCCGGGTCGCCGTGCGCCGGGGGTGGGCGCCGGGGTGGTCCCCGGCGTCACTGGGTGACGGCGGTGATCACTCCGGTGGAGCCCGCGCGCTGGTTGGCGGCGTCGGCCTCCTGGTAGGTGACGTAGCGCCGGACCGTGCCGTCCGGCAGCGTCAGCTCATAGACGACAACGGGTTGGGGCGGCCATTGGGGTGCGTTTCCGCCGCAGTTGCAGGCCATTGTTCCCTGCCTTTCCCTCGGGACGTTGTGGGGCGTTGTGGAGGGTGTGGGGGGGTGTGGGGGGTGTGGGTGTCAGTCCAGCCACCGCGAGGCGACACCGGCCAAGTAGGAGAGCGTCAGGGCGGTGGCCGGGAGGTCGAACCACGCGGTGGTGTGCAGCAAGGAGGCGTAGGCGGCGATGGCGGCGGCCACCCATGTGCTGGTGCACCAGCCGCAGTTGACCAGGTAGGAGGCGCGGGAGTCGTCGCCGAAACGGTCGGCGACCCAGATCCGGAACCCCGCCGCCAGGGTGTCCTTGGTGATGAAGCGGGTGATCCGGCAGGTGGTGCCGAGGGCGAGAAGGAACGCGGCGAGGCTCATCGGATCGTTTCCTCCCCGGGTGGTCATACGGGGGTCGGCACGGCCGATGTCACGGATGGGTCGGCACTGCCGATGTCACTCATTAGAGGCATGACGAGCGACGGCAAGCCATACCCCTCGGCATGCATTCGCCCGAATAGCCGAGCGCTTGTCATACAAGCTCGGCGCCACACGCGCCCTGATGCGCCAAACGAGTGATGGCCGCCGTGAGGGCCTTGAGCGACGCCGAGGGGCGTGGATAACTGGAAACGTGGCCGGCCGCCGAGGCTGCCCCATACCTCGTCGGCCGTCCCAGGAGCCGGGCGTCCGCCCCGTGGCTTCACCCTCATCCGCGCATCGCCCCGCGCGCCCTTGACCGGCTGCCCGGCAGCTCCCCGTTCCTCCGGTGGCGGCCTGTCCCAGAACCGCGCGGCGACGACGAGGCGTTGACCGGCGGTGTGTGCTCACGTCCGTCGGCACGCCGTCGGCGCACCTCACCCGAACCCTTCCCCGGGAGGACCGACCATGACTTCGACCGCACTCGCGACCGCCGCCGCCAACGCCGCCGCCGCCGCCAACGCCGCCAACACCGCCACCGCCGCCAACGCGGGCTACTGGCCGCCGGTGGGGCCGCCGACGCTGCTCGCCGTGGTGCCCGACTCGGGCCCCGCCGCCGGTGGCAACTACGTCCGGCTGTTCGGCCAGAACCTGCGCGGCGTCACCGGTGTGTCCTTCGGCGGCACGCCCGCCACCATCGTCTACCAGGACAACCCCGGAGGTGGCGGCGGTGGTGGCTGGGGTGGCGGCGGAGGCTGGGGCGGCGGTGGCTGGGGCGGTGGCGGAGGCGGCTGGCCCGGAGGCGGCGGCAACCCCGGCTACGACGGCATCGTGGTGATAGCCCCGCCGCACGCGCCCGGGACCGTCCAGGTCACCGTCACCACCGGCGCCGGGACCAGCAACGGCCTGCCGTACACCTACGTGGCACCGGCCCCGCCCATCGCCATCGCCATCACCCCGACCGTGGGCCCGACCAACGGCGGCACCCTGTACCTGATCACGGGCACCAATCTGACCGGCGTCACCAGCGTCACCTTCGGCGGTAACGCCTCGACCATCCTGGCCATCAACCCCGCCGGGACCACCCTGATCGGCATCACTCCGGCAGGCCCGCCCGCGGGCGGCAACGTCACCGTGACCCTCACCGGCCCCGGCGGCAGCACCAACGTGCCCGGTGGTTTCACCTACTTCGTCCCGCCGCCCGCACCGGTGCCCGTCGCCATCACGCCCGCCACCGGACCCGCCATCGGCGGCACCCCGTTCACCATCACCGGCACCAACCTCGGTGGTGTGCTGGGCGTGCTGTTCAACGGCGCTCCCGCCACCAGCGTGACCGCCACTCCCACGACGGTGGCCGGCGTCACCCCGCCCGGGGTGGTCGGCACCGCGACGGTCACCCTGGTGACGGCCTTCGGCACCGTCACCGTCCCCGGCGGCTTCACCTACGTCTGACNGGTGACGGCCTTCGGCACCGTCACCGTCCCCGGCGGCTTCACCTACGTCTGACCCGCACATCCGGCCGGACCGCGCCGGTCACCGGGCCCCCTTCCGCCGGGGGCCCGGTGACCGGCGATGATGTCTGACCGGTCACCTTTGCTCGGCCCCGGCCGTCAAGGACGACATGGATGTCTACGAAGCGGTCATGAGCCGACGGGCGGTGCGCGGGTTCACGGACGAGCCGGTTCCGAGGGAGGTGCTGGAGCGGGTGCTCTCCGCCGCCGCCCGCTCACCCTCCGGCGGGAACCTCCAGCCGTGGCGGACCTATGTGCTCTCCGGTCCGCCGCTGGCCGAGCTCAAGAAGCGCACCGCCGAGCGGGTGGCCGCGGGGGATCGCGGGGACGAGCGGGAGTACCCGATGTACCCGCCCGAGCTGAGCGGCCCGTACCGCGAGCGCCGCGCCGAGGCCGCCGAGCGGCGGTACGCCGCGCTCGGCATCCCACGGGGCGATCAGCGGGCCCGTCACAGGGCCGTCGCCGCCAACTGGGACTGTTTCGGCGCGCCCGCCGCCCTGTTCTGCTACCTCGACCGCCGTATGGGACCGCCCCAGTGGGTCGACGCCGGGATGTATCTCCAGACCGTCATGGTGCTGCTCCGCGCCGAGGGGCTGCACAGCTGCACCCAGATGGCGTGGTCGGTGTACCGCCGGACCGTCGCGGAGGTCGTGTCGCCCCCGGAGGGGCTGATTCTCTTCTGCGGCATGTCGATCGGCTACGAGGACGTCAGCGTGCCGTACGCCCGCTCGGATCGGGCGCCGCTGGCCGAGACGGTCACCTTTCTCGACGACTAGATCGCGTGTGTAACACACAGATTTACGTCGACTAGCTCGCGCGAGCGCTTGACTGTGCCTCTTCGTCGTGTGCATTCTGCACACGATGAACTTACTCCTGGAAGGCGGAGCCATGCCCCGTACCTCGGAACCCGACGTCCTCATCTGCGGTGCCGGTGCCGCCGGACTGACGCTCGCCATCGACCTCGCCCGCAGAAATGTCGGCTTCCTGCTGATCGACAAGGCGGCCGGGCCCTTCATGGGATCCCGTGGCAAGGGCATCCAGCCCCGCAGCCAGGAGGTGTTCGAGGACCTGGGCGTCATCGACCGCGTCGTGGCCTCCGGCGGGGAGTACCCCGTGCAGCGCTTCTACGCGGACGAGGGGCCGGTCGACCGGCCCGCCATCCGGATGTCCGACCCGACGCCGGAGGAGCCGTACCAGATCCCGCTGCTGGTCCCGCAGTTCCTCACCGAGCGCTGTCTGCGCGAGCGGCTGGCCGAGCTCGGGCACGCCCCGCTCTACGGCCACGAGCTCACCGGCATCGACCAGGACGACGACGGCGTGTCCGCGCGGATCGCCACCCCGACCGGGGAGCGGACCGTGCGCGCCGCCTACCTCGTGGGCGCCGACGGCGGATCGAGCTTCGTCCGCAAGTCCCTGGACATCGGCTTCCCGGGCCGGACGCTCGGCGTGCGGGCCGTCGTCGCCGACGTCCGCGCCGACGGCGTCTCGGCGGACGCCTGGCACCGCTGGGGCCAGGGCACGGACGCGCAGGTGTCGCTGTGCCCGCTGTGCGGCACGGACATGTTCCAGTACCAGGGGCCCGTCCCCTTCGACGTGGACATCGACCTGTCGGCGGCGGGCCTGACCGCCCTCCTCCACGAGCGCACGGGCCGCACCGACATCGTGATCCGCGAGGTGTCCTGGGCCTCCGTCTTCTCGATGAACGCCCGCCTGGCCGACACGTACCGGATCGGCCGGGTGTTCCTGACCGGTGACGCCGCCCACGTCCACCCGCCGACCGGCGGGCAGGGCCTCAACACCAGCGTGCAGGACGCGTACAACCTCGGGTGGAAGCTCGCCGCCGTCCTGGGCGGCGCCCCGGCCTCCCTCCTGGACAGCTACGAGCGGGAGCGCCGCCCGATCGCCGAGGCCGTCCTCGGCCTCTCCGAGCGGCTGCTGGAGGCCGCGAAGAGCCGCTTCGCCAGCCGGGGCCGCGAGGTGAGCCAGCTCGACCTCGGCTATGTGGACTCGCCCCTCACGGTCGCCACGCCGCATCGGGACAAGGGTCCGCTGGCCGGGGAACGCGCCCCCGACGCCCCCGTCACCGGCGCCGGAGGGCTCGACACCCGGCTGTTCGGCCTCTTCCAGGGCCCCCACTGGACCCTGCTGGGCTACGAGGCCGACCGCGCCGCCGCCCCGGCCGTGCGCGAGGGGCTGCGCATCCACACCACCGGCCCGCGTGGCGATCTGCACGACTCCGGGGGCCACGTGCGTGATGCGTACGGCCTGGCGGCCGGGCAGTGGGTGCTCATCCGCCCCGACGGATACATAGCGGCTATCGCCGACACCACGAATCTCCCCACCATCGAGGGCTACCTCGACACCGTCGGGTTGCGCACCGGGGGCGCCTCACCCGGGTGGCGGTAGTCTCTGGCCATGGCCACACGACGCCAGCGGCAGGTCACGCAGCGACGGCTGCATGAATCGATCATCGACCTCATCGCGATCATGAACCAGCCGCACCGGGACGAGATTCTGATCGCCGAAGCGGGCATCCAGCTCGACCGGGCGCTCTTCCCGCTGATCGTGGGCATCCACCGGTTCGCCCCGATCGGCGTGGTCGAGCTCGCCGACCGAGCGGGCCGCGACCACACCACGGTCAGCCGCCAGGTCGCGAAGCTCGCGGAGCTGGGTTTGGTGGAGCGTCGCCCCAGCGCGGAAGATCGCCGCGTGAAGGAAGCCCTCCTCACCGAGGAGGGGCGCCGCGTCATCGACGCGATCGACGCGGCGCGCGGGCGACTCAACCAGCCGGTGTTCGAGCAGTGGAGCGACCGGGACCTGGTGGAGCTGGAACGGCTCATGCGGCGCTACGTGGACGACCTGGTCGGCTGGTCCGCGGCCGAGAAGGCCGCGGACGACCGCTGACCTTACGCCGCTGTGCCGAACGCCGTGCCGAGGTGGTCGAGCTGCCCTGCTTTGGCGCTGCGTATGAGGGCGCCCAGGGCGTTGGGGGTGGTGGTGAGGATGGTGTCGGGTTCGTCGCTTTCGCGGAGCCGGATGGTGGCGTTGTCGGTTGCGGAGACGTACAGGCAGGCGTTGCCTTCCCCGCTGAACGAGGACTTTTGCCAATCGCGAGCGGACAACTCATTCACCTTTCAGGGTGCGGATGATGCTCTTGATGAGATCGCGTGATCGGCTCTCCGGGAGCGCGACCGTTTCCATACGGTCCAGCACGACGCGGTACTTCTCCAACTGGGCCGCTGCGTCAAGAAGTTCGGAGCCATGCTCCGTATCGAGCTGCACGGTGTCCAGTTGTGGGACCTGCCCGGCAGCGTAGAGGATCGACTGCCCCGAGCCAGGAAACGCTCCGGCCTCAAAGGGGATCACGACCACCTTGATGTGGCTGTGCTGGCTCATGTCCAGGATGTGCTGCAACTGCGCCCGTGCCATGTCCGGTCCTCCGAAGCGCATACGCAAAGCGGCCTCATGGACGATGGCCGTAAGCGGCGTGGGCTTGTCCCGGTACAGAATGCCTTGGCGTTTGATGCGATGCGAGACGCGGTGCTCCACCTCTGGTGGAGGCAGCGTCGGTACGACCTGCCGGAAGATCTCGCGGGCGTGCTCGGCCGTCTGAAGCAGGCCGGGGATGTGGGCGATGTACGCCGTACGCAGCGCCACAGCATGGTGTTCGAGCTCGGCCAGATCGAGTAACCCGGTGGGCAGGATTTCCCGGTACTCCTCCCACCAGCCGCGCTTGCGCTGCGCCGCCATGTCGATGAGCGCCGCGATCAAAGCTTCGTCCGCGCAGGAGTAGTTCCGTGCGAGCGCTCGTAACCGGTCCGCGCTCACGCCCAACCGGCTCGCCTCGATATTGCTGATCGTCGTCTGGTTGGTACCGAGCAAGCGCCCGGCCTCGGTCGACGACATCCCAGCGCGTTCACGGAGCCTACGAAGCTCGGTGCCGAGGCGGAGTTGGCGTGCAGTCGGGACGCTTCTCATGGGCATCTGCCGATTCTCTCTGCTCATGCGCAACAGGCGTGTCACTCACACGAGTGGTATATGCACCCCTTTTTCGCTCCGGGGTAAATACCTTAAGGCATGCCGACTACGGTGTGTGCCGGGACACAGCCCAACTCCTCGCACCATACGGAGACTTCATGCCCACCCCTGCGCCGGAAACGCCGGAAAACCCCTGGTCGTACTCGCTCCGCCTGCCCCACGACCCCCGCGCCGCGGCCATCGCCCGCATTACCCTCCGTGCGGTCCTCGCCCGGCACGGGCTGGGCGAACTCACCGACCCCGCGACCCTCGTGGCGAGCGAGATGGTCACCAACGCCTACCGCCACACCACCGGCCCGGCCGAAATGCGCGTCCGCGCCGTGGAGGAGGGGCGTCTGCGGATCAGCGTGTGGGACACCAACCCGGACATCCCGCCGCCCTTCGACAAGCCACCGGCCCTCTTCGACCGCTCGTCCGCCCTCGCGGAGGCCGCCGCGAACACCGAGGCCACCTACGGCCGTGGACTCCTCATCGTCCGGATCTGCGCCGACAACTGGGGCGGTTACGCCCTCGCCGACGAGCTCTTCGGGCGGAGCGGCAAGCTGCTCTGGTTCGAACTCGCGCCGCAGCACTCATGCGACGCCTTCGAGATCGCGGCCTAACGCCCGCCGGGCGTCATGGCCGGTGGGAAGGAGTTCAGCTCCGGCTCTCCGTAGGACTCGTAGGGTTCGTCCTTCTCCTGGCTCGTGTCCGGGTCCATCGCGCAGGGCCCGCCGCTGCCCCCGCTGAGCCGCCGGAACTCCGCCTCCCACGTGATCCCGGTGCTGAAGCCGCCGTCGCGCTCGGCCTTAACGCTCCACTCCTCGAGCTGCTGGTCCTTCCCGAACCGCGTGATGCGCCACCCCTCCGCCTTGAGGTGATCCCGCACCCTGCGCAGCGCGGGCAGCGCCTCCGCCCGGTCCACCTTGCCGATCGACCACCCGTGGATCAGCTGGTACGCGCCCTCCACGGGCGGGTCGGCGAAGCTGAACAGGCCATCTGGGTAGCAGAAGTTGGAGTCGTAGGTGTTGTGGTTGTCGACATCGACGTAGCCGCCTTCCACGGTGCGATCGATGCCGAGCGCGGCGTAGGCGTCCCGGGAGTACCCGGAGAGCTGGCGCGCCCGCTTCTCGGGGTCGACGTCGGGATAGGTGGAGTCGACGCTCGCGTACGCGAGCCCGGCGATTCCGGCCACGGCCAGGGCCAGCACGCTGGTGCACCCGACGCGCCACCCATCGCCGCCCTTTCTGGCGGGTGCCTCACTTTCGGTCATATACCGGACGGTAGGTCTCGGTCCCGGCGGTCCGGATCCGCGCGGCCGCTCAGGGCGGCCTAGGTACCGGTACTCAGGTCAGGGCGTCAGGGCGTCAGGACTCAGGACGTCAGGACGGCCGCGGAGAGGTCGCGCAGATCGTCGAAGGCTTGGAGGAGGTGCGCGTCCAGGCTCCGCGAGGGGTCGTCGAGCCAGGCCCCGGCGGCGTGGTGGAAGGTGGCCCAGCCGGTCTGGGCGGCCAGGTCGGCCAGCCGGTCGGCGACACCGCGCTGCCGCAGGGCCTCCGCCACCGCTTCGGTGAGAGACGCGGCCTTGGCCAGTTCGCGTTCGCGGAGCGTGGGCGTCGCCGGGAACACGGCGACTACCTGGCCGCACCGGCCTCGTGACGCCTGGCCCCGGGCCTCCGGACCCCTTTTTTCCCCCGGGCACCCCCTGGCGTCGGAGCCGTACGCACGGCGAACGGGCCGTCGGCTCCCCGAAGGAGCCGACGGCCCGTTCAGCCGTCATCGTTCGGTGCGGCCCGCCGCCAGGCGTCAGTGGGCGCCCGGGGCGCCCGCCGTGGCGGGCGGGAGGTCGACCTGGACGCCCGGGTCGCCCGCGTCCGCCTTGTAGTCGGCGGAAGACGTCTCGTCCACGCCGTCCGGGGCCTTGACCGCCCGCAGGATCAGTGTCAGGACGACCGTCACCACCACATTGAGCACGAAGGCGGTGAGACCGATGTAGCCGATCTCGCCGATACCGGGCACATCGGCGGTGTTGCCGAAGTGCTTCTGGGTGCCGCTCGGGGTGTCGTACGCCTTCCACGTTCCGTAGACCATGCCGACCGCCCAGCCCGCCAGCAGCGCCCAGCGGTGGAACCAGCGGGTGAACAGGCCGCCCACCAGGGCCGGGAAGGTCTGGAGGATCCAGATCCCGCCCAGCAGCTGGAAGTTGATCGCGACGGTCTTGTCCATGCCCAGCACGAAGATCAGCGCGCCGACCTTCACCAGCAGCGAGACCAGTTTGGAGACCTTGGTCTCCTCCTCGGCCGTGGCGTTCGGCCGCAGGAAGTCCTTGTAGATGTTGCGGGTGAAGAGGTTGGCCGCGGCGATCGACATGATGGCCGCCGGGACCAGCGCGCCGATGCCGATCGCGGCGAAGGCGACGCCCGTGAACCAGTCGGGGAACATGTTCTCGAAGAGCTGCGGGATGGCCAGCTGGCCGTTCTCGACCTTCACCCCGGCGGCGATGGCCATGAAGCCCAGCAGCGCCAGCAGCCCCAGCATCAGCGAGTACAGCGGCAGGATCGTGGTGTTGCGGCGGATCACCTCACGGCTGCGGCTGGAGAGCGTCGCCGTGATCGAGTGCGGATACATGAACAGCGCGAGCGCCGAGCCCAGGGCCAGGGTGCCGTACGCCCATTGCCCCTCCGCCGCGGGTGCGAGCCCGCCCGCGCCGGCCTTGGTGAACTTGTCGTTCGCCGCGCTGAAGATGTCGTCGAAGCCACCCAGTTTGATCGGGATGTAGATGATCGCCACCGCGATGACGATGTAGATCAGGGTGTCCTTGACGAACGCGATCAGCGCGGGGGCGCGCAGACCCGAGGAGTAGGTGTACGCCGCGAGCACGCCGAAGGCGATCAGCAGCGGCAGGTCCTTGATGAACCAGTTGGTGTTCTCCCCGCCGCCGACGCCCATCACGTCCAGCACCGCCTGGATGCCCACCAGCTGGAGGGCGATGTACGGCATGGTGGCGAGGATGCCGGTGATCGCGACGGCCAGCGAAAGACCCTTGGAGCCGAAGCGGCCGCGGACGAAGTCCGAGGTGGTGACGTACCCGTGCTTGTGGGACACCGACCAGAGCCGGGGCAGGAAGGTGAAGATCAGCGGGTAGACCAGGATGGTGTACGGCACCGCGAAGAACCCGGCCGCGCCGGTCGCGTAGATCGCGGCCGGGACGGCGACGAAGGTGTACGCGGTGTACAGGTCGCCGCCGAGCAGGAACCAGGTGATCCAGGTGCCGAAGCTGCGGCCGCCCAGTCCCCACTCGTCGAGGTTGTTGGCGTTCTCGGCGGCGCGCCAGCGCGCGGCCAGGAAGCCCATGACCGTGACGGCCACGAAGAAGAAGATGAAGACGGCGAGCGCGACGCCGTTCACTCCGTCGTTCATGCGGAGTCACCCCCCTTGCGCTCCCGCCGCTCCCGGCGGACCAGGACGTAGGCGACCGAGGTCAGCGCGGCCGAGACCGGCACCCAGAGCATCTGGTACCAGTAGAAGAACGGGATCCCGATGAAGGTCGGCTCGACCTTGCCGTACGAACCGACCCAGAGCATCCCGACGAACGGGGCGATCAGGCACAGAGCGGCCACGACGCGCGCGGGCGTCACGACCGGTCTCCTGCCGGGTGCAGCGGACGTGTCTGACATGTGGCGGGCTCCAGTCCCCTCGGCTCATCTCCTGCGGCACGGTCGATCACCTGGATCACAGCTGATCATTTGTGTAATGCGCAGGAAATCTAAGCCCGGGGCCCGGCGGTCGTCACTACCCGTCCGTATATCGGTATGAGAAAGATAGCCGGTCAGCCGTAGCACGGCCCGGCCGGTGGCGCGGTCCCGCCGTGGCGAGGCTCAGTCGCGGCGCGGCACCTGCCGTAGCGCGGATCGGCCGGTGGCCCGGCTCAGCCGGTAGCGCTTCTCAGCCGGTAGCGCTTCTCAGTCGTTCGGCCGCTGGAGCCGCGCCACGAACTTGTAGCGGTCCCCGCGGTAGACCGACCGCACCCACTCCACCGGCTCCCCGGACGCGTCCCGCGAGTGCCGCGAGAGCATCAGCATCGGCAGCCCCACGTCCGTGCCCAGCAGCCCCGCCTCGCGCGGGGTGGCCAGCGAGGTCTCGATGGTCTCCTCGGCCTCGGCCAGCCGGACGTCGTACACCTCGGCCAGTGCCGTGTACAGCGAGGTGTACTTCACCAGGCTGCGGCGCAGCGCGGGGAAGCGCTTGGCGGACAGGTGGGTGGTCTCGATGGCCATCGGCTCCCCGCTGGCCAGCCGCAGCCGCTCGATGCGCAGCACCCGCCCGCCGGCGGCGATGTCCAGCAGTCCGGAGAGCCGGTCGTCGGCGGTGACATAGCCGATGTCCAGCAGCTGGGAGGTGGGCTCCAGGCCCTGGGCCTTCATGTCCTCGGTGTACGAGGTGAGTTGCAGCGCCTGGGAGACCTTGGGCTTGGCCACGAACGTGCCCTTGCCCTGGATCCGCTCCAGGCGCCCCTCGACGACCAGTTCCTGGAGCGCCTGGCGCACGGTGGTGCGCGAGGTGTCGAACTCCGCGGCCAGGGTGCGCTCCGGTGGGACCGGGGTGCCCGGTGGCAGGGTCTCGGTCATCTCCAGCAAGTGGCGCTTGAGGCGGTAGTACTTCGGGACGCGCGCGGTGCGTGCCCCATTGGAGCCGTTGCCGTCGCTCTCGGCCGTCGTGGTGGCCGCCGCTGCCGCCGTTGCCCCCTCGGTGTCCATCGCGCGCCCTTCCGACTCCTGGTCCGCTGCCGTCACCGGCGTCCACCGCCGTCACCGGTCTCTTGAATTCCGGTCTCTTGAAATCCAGCGCCTCACATCGTGGCACGGTCCCGGCTCCGGGCGGCCGCTCGGTCCGGATGTCGGGAAGTGTCGGTCCGGTAACGGAGCCGCCGGTGACTCTTATACACCCTTGACACCCCAAAAGGTCTAGGCCAAGCTGCGGGCACTGGTCTGGACCATTAAACCCCTGATCCGGCCTTCTGAGGAGAGTGCTGTGAAGCGTGGGCTCATAGCGGCGACGGGTGTCGCGGCAATGCTGGTATCCGTCGCGGCCTGTGGGTCCGACGGCGATGACGACAAGGCCGGAGCGGACGGTTTCAAGGGGCAGACGCTCACCGTCTGGGCGATGGACGGCTCCACGCCGGACGGCTGGACGAAGGATGTCAAGGCCGCTTTCGAGAAGAAAACCGGCGCCAAGCTGAAGCTGGAGATCCAGCAGTGGAACGGCATTCAGCAGAAGGTGACCACCGCGCTCTCGGAGTCCGACCCGCCGGATGTGCTGGAGATCGGCAACACCCAGACCCCGTCCTACGCGCAGACCGGCGGACTGGCCGAACTCGGTGACCTGAAGAAGTCGATCGGCGCCGACTGGTCGGAGTCGATCAACAAGTCCGCGGTCTACGACGGCAAGCAGTACGCGGCGCCGTGGTACGCGGCCAACCGGGTCGTCCTCTACAACAAGAAGATCTGGGCCGAGGCGGGGATCAAGGACACCCCCAAGACCCGTACCGAGTTCTTCCGCGACCTCGACACCATCGAGAAGAAGACCGACGCCGAGCCGATCTACCTCCCGGGCCAGAACTGGTACTTCTTCGACGGGCTGACCATCGGCACCGGCGCCGACCTCGTAAGGAAGGACGGCGACAAGTGGGTCTCCAACCTCGCCGACCCCAAGGTCGGCAAGGCCATGGACATCTACAAGCAGTACCAGTCCTTCAGCAAGGCCCCCAAGGACAAGGACGAGGCCACCCCGCAGCAGGGCGAGATCTTCGCCAAGGGCAAGACCGGCGCCTTCATCGGCATGGGCTGGGAAGCCGGGATCGCCATCAAGGCCAACCCGAAGATCGAGAAGGACATCGGCTACTTCACCATCCCGGGCGAGACCGCGGGCAAGCCCGAGGGCGTCTTCCTCGGCGGCTCCAACCTCGCGATCGCCGCGGGCAGCGAAAAGCAGGAACTGGCCAAGGAGTTCCTGAAGATCGCGCTGAATGACACCTACGAGGGACAGCTCGCCGAGGAAGCCGGTGTCATCCCCAACAAGGAATCGCTCCAGGCGCGGCTCAAGGGCAACCCCGCCGCGCAGGCGGCCGCCCCGGCCGCCGCGACCGGCGGCACCACCCCGCTGATCCCCGAATGGGCCGCGGTGGAGAACGCCCCGAACCCCGTCAAGACCTACATGACCGCCGTGCTCACCGGTAAGTCGCCCGCCGAGGCGGCCAAGTCGGTCGAGGGCGAGCTGAACAAGCGCCTCAGCCAGGAGCGTTGAACCCGATGGCGGTAGCGACCGAACGCCAGGACCCCGGCCCGGCGGCGGCCGGGGCCCGCCGGGGCGGGGCACCGCCGGGCCCCCGCCGCCCGGCCCCGGGCCCCGCCGGGCGCGCACGGCTGACCGGCGCCGCCCCGTACCTCCTGCTGCTGCCCGCGCTGGCGGCGACCGCGCTGCTGCTGGGCTGGCCGCTGGTCAAGGACGGCCTGCTGTCGTTCCAGAACCTCAATATGCGGCAGCTGATCCAGCACCTCACCGAGTGGAACGGGGTCGACAACTACCGCGAGACGCTGACCAGCGAGGACTTCTGGCGGGTCACCCTGCGGTCGGTGATCTTCACCGCGGTCAACGTCGTGCTGATCATGCTGCTGGGCACCCTGGTCGGACTGCTGCTGGCCCGCCTCGGCAGCACGATGCGGCTGCTGCTCTCGGTCGGTCTGGTGCTGGCCTGGGCCATGCCGACCATCGCCGCCACCACCGTCTTCCAGTGGCTCTTCGCCACCCGCTTCGGGGTGGTCAACTGGGTGCTGGACGCCCTCGGCTGGCACTCCATGGCGCACTACAACTGGACCGGCGGCCAGTTCTCCACGTTCTTCGTCATCACCGTGCTGATCGTCTGGCAGTCGATCCCCTTCGTGGCGATCAACCTCTACGCCGCGACCACCACCATCCCCGGCGAGCTCTACGAGGCGGCCGCGCTCGACGGCGCCGGCGGCTGGAAGAGCTTCACCTCGGTGACCTTCCCCTTCCTCAAGCCGTTCCTGCTGGCCACGACGTTCCTCGAAGTCATCTGGGTCTTCAAGGCGTTCGCCCAGGTCTTCGCGATCAACGAGGGCGGCCCCGACCGGCTCACCGAAACCCTCCCCGTCTACGCCTTCATCGAGGGCGTCGGCAACCAGCACTACGGCATGGGCGCCGCGATCTCGCTGCTGACCATCGCGGTCCTGCTGGCGCTGACCTCCTATTACCTCCGGATCGTGCTCAGGCAAGAGGAGGACGAGCTGTGAAGCGCTCGCCGCTCGCCCGGCTGTGGCCCAACGCGACCGCCGTCGTGCTCTTTCTCGGCTTCGTGTTCCCCGTCTACTGGATGTTCACCACGGCCCTCAAGCCGACCTCGGACATCATCTCCGAGGACCCGGTGTGGTTCCCGACCGGAGCCACCCTCGAACACTTCCAGAAGGCCGTGGAGGCCGAGAACTTCTGGACCCTGGTCGGCAACTCGCTCACCGTCACCCTCTCGGCGGTCGGCCTCTCCCTGCTGATCGCGCTGCTCGCGTCGTTCGCCCTGGCCCGGATGCGGTTCAAGGGGCGCCGCGGCTTCCTGGTGACCTTCATGATCGCGCAGATGGCGCCCTGGGAGGTCCTGGTCATCGCCATCTACATGCTGGTGCGCGACGGCGACATGCTGAACAGCCTGCTCCCGCTCACCCTCTTCTACATGGTCATGGTGCTGCCCTTCACCATCCTCACGCTCCGCTCCTACGTGGCCGCGATCCCCAAGGAGCTGGAGGAGTCGGCGATGGTGGACGGCTGCACCCGTCCGCAGGCGTTCCTCCGGGTGATCTTCCCGCTGCTGGCCCCCGGCCTGATGGCCACCTCGCTCTTCGGCTTCATCACGGCCTGGAACGAATTCCCGCTCGTGCTCATCCTGAACAAGGACCCGGGCGCCCAGACGCTTCCGCTGTGGCTGTCCAGCTTCCAGACCGCCTTCGGCGACGACTGGGGTGCCACCATGGCGGCGGCGTCGCTGTTCGCCATCCCGATCCTGCTCCTGTTCCTGTTTCTGCAACGCAAGGCGGTCGGTGGGCTCACTTCCGGCGCTGTGAAGGGATGATCCCGGTTTATGACGACCCTCGCACACGACTCGGCCACCCTCACCCGCGACGCTCTCACCGTTCTCCAGCCCGGCTTCACCGGAACCACCGCCCCCGACTGGGTGCTGCGGCGGCTCGGCGAGGGGCTCGCCTCCGTCGGCCTGTTCGGCCGGAACATCGCCACGCCCGAGCAGCTGGGCGCCCTCACCGCCCAGCTGCGCGCCGAGCGTGACGACGTCCTGGTGGCGATCGACGAGGAGGGCGGCGACGTCACCCGGCTGGAGGTGCGCACCGGCTCCTCCTTCCCCGGCAACCTCGCGCTCGGCGCCGTCGACGACCCGGAGCTGACCCGCGCCGTCGCCCGCGAGTTGGGCCGCCGCCTCGCCGAATGCGGCGTCAACCTCAACTGGGCGCCCTCCGCCGACGTCAACTCCAACCCCGGCAACCCCGTCATCGGCGTGCGCTCCTTCGGCGCCGAGCCGGGGCTCGTGGCCCGGCACACCGCCGCGTACATCGAGGGCCTTCAGGGCGCCGGGGTGGCCGCCTGCACCAAGCACTTCCCCGGCCACGGCGACACCGCCGTCGACTCCCACCACTCCCTGCCGCGCATCGACGCCGGTCTGGACACCCTGACCGCCCGCGAACTGGTGCCCTTCCGCGCCGCCGTCGCCGCCGGGACCAAGGCCGTGATGAGCGCGCACATCCTGCTGCCCGCGCTCGACCCCGACCTGCCCGCCACCCTCAGCCCCGCCGCGCTGCACGGCCTGCTGCGCCGGCCCGTGGCCGACGGCGGACTCGGCTTCGACGGGATGATCGTCACCGACGGCATGGAGATGCGGGCCATCGCCGACGCGTACGGCATCGAGCGCGGCAGCGTCCTGGCGATCGCCGCGGGCGCCGACGCCATCTGCGTGGGCGGCGGACTCGCCGACGAGGGCACCGTGCTGCGGCTGCGCGACGCGCTGGTCAGCGCCGTCATCGAGGGGCGGCTGGCGGAGGAGCGGCTGGCCGAGGCGGCGGCGCGGGTGCGCGCCCTGGGGGAGTGGACGCGGCGCTCCGGAGGACCGCGCGCGGCGCACGGCATCGAGCCCGCCGCGGGGGTGGGGCTCGCCGCCGCGCGCCGCGCGCTCAGAGTCACCCCGGCCGGGACCTCGTACGAGCCCGTGACCGGACCCGCCTACGTGGCCACCTTCACCCCGGTGGCCAACATCGCCGTCGGCGAGGAGACCCCCTGGGGCGTCGGCGCCGAACTGGCCCGGCTGCGCCCCGGCACCGGGGCAGCCACCTACGGGCGGCAGGACGCCGAGGCCCGGGGCGTCCACGGCCTGATCGAAAATATGCTCGACACCGCGGGGGACCGTAGGATCGTCGCTGTGGTCCGCGATGTCCACCGCCACCCCTGGATGGCCGACGCGCTGGACGCCCTGCTCACCGCCCGGCCGGAGACGGTCGTCGTGGAGATGGGGGTGCCCCAGGCGCCGCCCGCCGGGGCGCCGCACATCGCGACCCACGGCGCCGCCCGGGTGTGTGGACGGGCGGCCGCGGAAGTGATCGTCGGCAACGGCGCCGGTGACCACCCCGGGGACTGACCCCTCAGCCCCCTCGGCCCAGCCCGGCAAAGAGCCACCTGGAGGCACCCAGCATGTCCGCCACGACGACGGCCCAGCGCAGCGACCAGCCGGGCCGGATCATGTCCGGCGAGATGGCCGAGCAGCCCGCCGTGCTGCGCCGCATCCTCGACCAGGGCGCCCCGAGGATCCGCGAGGTCGCGGAGCGGATCGCCGCCCGCAACCCGCGCTTCGTCCTGCTCACCGCCCGGGGCACCTCGGACAACGCGGCGCTGTACGCGAAGTACCTGCTCGAGGTGTTGCTCGGCAAGCCGTGCGGACTGACCTCCATGTCCACCACCACCGCGTACGGCGCCCAGCCGGACCTCACCGACGTCCTGGTGATCACCGTCAGCCAGTCCGGCGGCTCCCCCGACCTGGTGGCCTCCACCGAGGCCGCCCGCGCGGCCGGTGCGATCACCCTCGCGGTGACCAACAACGCCGACTCGCCGCTCGCGGCCGTCTCCGAATTCCACATCGACGTCCTGGCCGGGCCGGAGAAGGCGCTGCCCGCGACCAAGACCTACACCGCCGAACTGCTCGCCCTCTACCTCTTCGTGGAGGGGCTGCGCGGCGGCGACGGCGCGGCCGCCAAGGTGCTGCCCGACCTCGCCCAGCAGATCCTCGACCGCCAGGATGAGGTCCGGCAGCTCGCGGCGCGCTATCGCTTCGCCGAGCGGATGGTCCTCACCTCCCGGGGCTACGGCTACCCGACCGCCAAGGAAGCCGCCCTGAAGCTGATGGAGACCAGCTACATCCCGGCGCTCTCCTACTCGGGCGCCGATCTGCTGCACGGCCCGCTGGCCATGGTCGACAACATCTCGCCGGTGATCGCGATCGTCACCGAGGGCAAGGGCGGCCAGGCGCTGCAGCCGGTCCTGGAGCGGCTGCGCGGCCGGGGCGCGGACCTGGTGGTCATCGGCAGCGCGTCGGAGGTGGAGCGGGCCTCGGCGGGGTTCGCCCTGCCGACGGACGGGGTCGCCGAGGAGGTCCAGCCGATCCTGGAGATCCTGCCGCTGCAGATGCTGGCGTACGAGGTGACGATCGCGCGCGGGCAGGACCCGGACGCGCCGCGGGCGCTGGCGAAGGTGACGGAGACGCGCTGAGTCACGGAGAACCGCTGAGTCACGGCGATCCGCTGAGGCACACGGAAAAGGCTCCCGCGGCCTTCGGCGAGGCGCGGGAGCCCTTGTGTGACACCCGCGGGCCGCGGCGCCAGGGCGGGACCCTCAACCCGCCCGGCACCGCAGCCCGGAGTTGCGTCGGCCGAGCGGCCGACCTGAGGACTCCCGGGCGGTCAGGGCAGAGCGCTCCGGGTCCCTCGATCCGCCCTCCTGTGCGGGGAGAGCGGAAGATCGCAGTGCTCGATATTCTGGACTAGACCACTGCTGTCTGTCCATGCTTATGCGCGAATAGGCTAATCCACAGGTGAGGGTAGGCTCACAACGTGCCCTCCATGAACGACCTCGTCCGCCAGCACACCGCACTCGACGATTCCGACCTCGAGTGGCTCCACCTGCTGGTCTCGGAGTGGCAGCTGCTCTCCGACCTCTCGTTCGCCGATCTGGTGCTGTGGGTCCCCACCAGCGACGGCACCCGGTACGTCTCCGTGGCCCAGATGCGGCCGAACACCGGGCCCACCTCCTACCAGGACGACATGGTCGGCCATCTCGTCCCCCGCGGCCGCCGCCCCATGCTGGACGCCGCCCTGGACGAGGGCCGGATCGTCCGGGAGGGCGACCCCGAGTGGCGCGAGGAGGTGCCGGTCCGGGTGGAGTCCATCCCGGTCCGGCGGGAGAGCCGGGTCCTCGGCGTGATCGCGCGGAACACCAATCTGCTGACCGTACGGACCCCCAGCCGGCTGGAGCTCACCTACCTCCAGAGCGCGTCCGACCTCGCCCAGATGATCGCCGCGGGATCGTTTCCGTTCCCCAACCAGCAGGTCGACATGGACGCCTCACCGCGCGCGGGCGACGGGCTGATCCGGCTCGACGCGGACGGGGTGGTCCAGTACGCGAGTCCCAACGCGCTCTCCGCCTACCACCGGCTGGGCCTCGCCGCCGATCTCGTCGGCCACCACCTGGGCAAGACCACCGCCGAACTCGCGCCGGTGCGCGGCCCGGTGGACGAGGCGCTGGTCAAACTGGCCAGCGGCTGGGCGCCCCGGGAGTTCGAGGTCGAGGGCGGCGACGGGGTCATCCAGCTGCGGGCCATTCCGCTCAAGCCCAAGGGGCTGCACATCGGCTCGCTGGTGCTGCTGCGGGACGTCACCGAACTGCGACGCCGCGAGCGCGAGTTGATCACCAAGGACGCCACCATCCGGGAGATCCACCACCGGGTGAAGAACAACCTCCAGACGGTGGCGGCCCTGTTGCGGCTCCAGGCCCGCCGCATGGACTCGGCGCAGGGGCGGGAGGCGCTCAACGAGGCGGTGCGCAGGGTCGGCTCGATCGCCATCGTCCATGAGACCCTCTCGCAGAACCTCGACGAGCGGGTCGAGTTCGACGACATAGCCGACCGGGTGCTGGCGATGGTGGCCGAGATATCGCCCGGCAAGGTGACCGGCCGCCGTACCGGGCGGTTCGGCATCCTCGACGCCGAGGTGGCCACCCCGCTGTCCATGGTCCTCACCGAGGTGCTGCAGAACGCGCTGGAGCACGGCTTCGGTCCTGGGGAGCAGGGCACGGTCGAGGTCTCGGCGGTGCGCGGGGGCGGCGGTGAGGAGAGCCGGCTGGTGGTGGTCGTCCAGGACGACGGGCGCGGGCTGCCGGAGGGGTTCGCCCCTCAGCGGGACGGAAACCTGGGGCTTCAGATCGTCCGCACCCTGGTGGAGGGGGAGCTGGGCGGGACGTTCGACATGGTGCCCGCGCCGGAGCGCGGCACCCGGGTGATGCTGGACTTCCCGGTGGGTGCCGAGAAGCACTGATGTGCTGAACACATCCTTGTCGGGATTGTTATCGGGATTGTTATCGGGACCGTTGTCGGGATCGTTATGAGCCCGGAAAGCACTGAGCCCCGGACCCATCTGGTCCGGGGCTCAAAGCTCATGATGCTGTGCGCATGGGGGTTACTACGCGCTGCGGCTCGGGGGCCACGGGGTGCGGGCTTCAGGCGCTGGCGTTGCGTGCCCGGTTGCGAGCGGCACGGCGCTTCATGGCGCGGCGCTCGTCCTCGCTCATTCCACCCCAGACGCCGGAGTCCTGGCCGGACTCAAGCGCCCACTGCAGGCACTGCTCCATGACGGGGCAGCGGCGGCAGACGGCCTTGGCTTCCTCGATCTGCAGCAGCGCAGGACCGGTGTTGCCGATGGGGAAGAACAGCTCGGGGTCTTCCTCGCGGCAAACGGCGTTGTGACGCCAGTCCATGGCTGCTCCATCTCCTCGTATTGCGGGCTCGTTGCTTGTGAATGTGAACGCTTTCACGAATCCCCCCGCAAGGGTAGGGCCGCCGAACCAGTTGGGGCTGGTGCGGTCCTGTGGAATGAGGAGGGGGTTCGGGCTCTCAAGGGGGCCTTTCAGAAGGCCGTCCCGATCGCCAAGAAGAGACTCGCAAACCTCGGCGGCGGATACAACCCCTTCCGGAAAGTTTTTTTTGATTCCTTGGTGTCGGCTCGATCACAGCCGTACTTCCGGTGGGTGGAGTCCAGGCTAAACGTTCGACTGGAAGGACTTTTTGCGGTCTCACTCACACAATCACACGCAGTGCACGGCGTACGCCTGTGAACGTCACGCTCGTACGCAGTCCCAGGTGGTCACCGTCCATCTGGAACGGCAGTGGCGCCTGGGATTGCAAGGTGAAGTCCTCCAGATCGTGGAGGGCTACCACATGCTTGCCGCGGGGGCCGCGCTCGGGCGTCGACATCAGCAGCTGGGTCGCGTAGCGGGTCATCGCAGGGGCCGACAGCTTGGCGAGTCCCAGCACGTCGAGGGCGGTGTCGAAGGACGCCTGGGGCGCCGCGTAGACCGGGCGGTTGCCCAGAAAGGTCCACGGGGAGGTGTTGCAGACTATGGACAGCGCCAGCTCCTCGATCGGGTCCTCGCCCGGCCGCCCGATGGTGATGGTGCCCTGCCGCCGGTGCGGCTCCCCCATGAACTGCCGCACCATCTGCCGTATGTAGAGGGCGTGGGTGGACCGCTTGCCGCGCTCGCGCTGCTGCTCGACCCGGCCGATGACGCTCGCGTCGAAGCCGAGCCCGGCGCAGAAGGTGAACCAGCGGGCCGGGACCGACTCGTCCCGGGTGCCCGGGGTGCCGCCCGCGAGCCCGAGGCCCACGGTGCGCTCGGTGCCGTCTCTCAATGCGTCCAGCAGGGCGCCGGTCGCCTCGACGGCGTCATTGGGCAGCCCGAGCGCGCGGGCGAAGACATTGGTGGAGCCGCCGGGCACGACCGCGAGCCGGGGCAACTCCTGCGGGGCGGGGCCATGGTGCAGCAGTCCGTTGACGACCTCGTTGACGGTGCCGTCGCCGCCGAACGCCACGACCAGTTCATGAGTGCCGCCGTCGACCGCGCGCCGGGCCAGGTCGCGGGCGTGCCCCCGGTACTCCGTGGTCGCCACGTCCAGCTTCAGATCGCTGGCGAGCGCGTGGAACAGAACATCCCGGGTGCGGGCACTGGTGGTGGTTGCTGCCGGGTTGACCACGAGGAGTGCGCGCATGCGCGCCAGCCTACCCATCCGGGACAACCGGCCCCAGGGGGGTAGGGTACGGGCGCCTCGGGGGCGGCTAGGCTGCTGGGGTGAGCAGTAAGAAGTCCGCTACCGCGAAGTCCGCTACCGCGAAGAAGGCGCAGAGGGCCACGGCGCGGAAGGCTGCGGGTCGGCCGGACGCTGGGGCCGCCAAGGCGGCCGACGCTGCCGGTACCGCGAAGGCGACCGGTACCGCGAAGGCGACCGGTGCCGCCAAGGCGACCGGTGCCGCCAAGGCGACCGGTGCCGCTGGTGCCGCCGACGCCGCGCCCACCGGGCCCCGCCCCGCCCGGCTGACCGTCGCCGCGGTGCTGGCCGCCGCGGAGGGCGTGGTGCTGCTGGGCTTCGGCGTCTACGTACTGATCATGGGACTGACCGGGAATCCGGAGAGCCCGCAGCAGGCGGAGATGCTCGGGGTCACCGTGCTCGCGCTGGCCCTGCTGCCGCTGCTGGCGGCCCGTGGGCTGTGGCTGCGGCGCCGCTGGAGCCGCGGCCCCGCGATGATCACCCAGCTGATGGCGCTTCCGGTGGCCTGGACGCTGCTGCAGAACGGCGGCGCGCTGATCGCCGCCGGCGCGGCCACCGCCGTCGCGGCCCTGGCCGTCCTGGCGCTGCTGATCAACCCGACGGCGACCGAGGCTCTGGGCATCGGCCCCCGCGACGCATAGCCGGTCTCCGCCTGCGGCGGGCTGTTCCCCTCCCCGCCCCTTCCCACAACTGGGGCTCCGCCCCAGACCCCGGACGAGGCTGCCCCTGGCCCCGGGCGAGGGTCCTTGCGCCTGCCCCGGACCGGGGCATCCGCCCCTACCTGCAGCGTCGGTATGCGGCTCCGCCGCGTGGTGGGGCTCCGGCCCAGGCTCCGGACGGATTGCCCTTGGCCTCGGGCGGGGGTTCTGTGCCCGACCGGGACCGGGGCTCGCCCCCGTCCCCGGATCGAGGCATCCGCCCCTTCCTGCAGCGTTGGTATGCGGCTTCGCCGCGTGGTGGGGCTTCGCCCCAGACTTCGGACGGGGTTGCCCCTGGCGCCGGACGGGGTATCCGCCCGGTCCCGCGGTGTCGGTATGCGGCTCTGCCGCGTGGTGGGGCTTCGCCCCAGGTCCTGGACGGGGCTGCCCCTGGCCCCGGGTGGGGGCTTCGCCCCAGGCCCCGGACCGGGGCATCCGCCTCTTCCCCGCAGTGTCGGTATGCGGCTTCGCCGCGTGGTGGGGCTCCGCCCCGATCCCGGGGTCCAGGGGCGGAGCCCCTGGTATCGGGAAGGGGCGGGGAGGGGAACAGCCCGACGGGCGAGCAGTGGTGCTCGCTCGCTACTCCTCGACCAGCAACTTGTCGCGCAGCTGCGCGAGCGTGCGGGCCAGCAGGCGGGAGACATGCATCTGGGAGATGCCGACCTCCTGCGCGATCTGCGACTGCGTCATATTGCCGAAGAAGCGCAGCAGCAGGATCTTCTTCTCGCGCGGCGGCAGATCCTCCAGCAGCGGCTTCAGCGACTCGCGGTACTCGACGCCCTCGAGCGCCTCGTCCTCCGCGCCGAGGGTGTCGGCGACCGCCGGGGACTCGTCGTCCGTGTCCGGGACGTCCAGGGACAGGGTGCTGTAGGCATTGGCGGACTCCAGCCCCTCCAGCACCTCCTCCTCGGAGATGGACAGATGCTGGGCCAGCTCATGGACGGTCGGGGCGCGGCCATGGCGCTGGGAGAGCTCCGCGGTGGCCGTGGTCAGCGACAGCCGCAGCTCCTGAAGCCGGCGCGGCACCCGCACCGCCCAGCCCTTGTCGCGGAAGTGGCGCTTGATCTCGCCCACGACCGTGGGTGTCGCATAGGTGGAGAACTCCACACCGCGGTCCGGATCGAACCGGTCCACGGACTTGATCAGCCCGATGGTGGCGACCTGGGTGAGGTCGTCCAGCGGCTCACCGCGGTTGCGGAAGCGCCGGGCCAGGTGCTCCACCAGCGGCAGATGCATACGCACGAGGTTGTTGCGCAGCTCGGCCCGCTCGGCGGAGCCCTCCGGCAGCCGTCGCAGCTCGGCGAACATCGCCCGCGCGCCGCTCCGGTCCTGCGGATCGTGCTGCTGATGCACCTGCTCGTGCTGATCCATGTGGTCCGCCCGCTCTGGTCGGTCTCCTGCCGCCTCCGAGTCCGCGGGATGCGGCCGGGCCGGCGGGTGCGGGATGGCCGGGGTACCCACTCCCCGCGATGATGCAGTGCTCACGGAGCCCCCTTGTTCCGTCACGGCTGTCCGGGGCCGGCGCCGCGCTCCTTGTACAGACTGATGCTGACCGTTCGGTCCTCGGCCACCGTCGAGTCCACCTTGCCCGCCAGTGCGGAGAGCACCGTCCAGGCGAAGGTGTCGCGCTCGGGGGCGCGACCGTCGGTGGTGGGAGCCGAGACGGTCACCTGGAGTGCGTCGTCGATCAAGCGGAAGACGCAGCTCAGCACGGAGCCGGACACGGCTTGCTGCAGCAGGATCGCGCACGCCTCGTCAACGGCGATACGCAGATCCTCGATTTCGTCGAGGGTGAAGTCCAAGCGGGCTGCGAGGCCGGCGGTGGCCGTCCGCAGCACCGACAGATAGGCACCCGCAGCGGGCAGCCGGACTTCCACGAAGTCCTGGGTCCCGGGCTCGCCTGCGATCTGGGACACCCTCACCTCCAAGGTGACACAAGCTGATTGAGCTGAGCTGATTGGAGCGTCGGCCCCGAACCCTTATGGTGGAGGGTGGTACGGACCGGCGCTGTATGTACTTTGGCTGCGACGCTATCGCGATCTGCGGTTCGGTGTCGCCCGGACGAAGCACGGCCCCCATCACGGGTGAACCCCGGCCCAGAAGGCCGCGATATCACTCATAGTAAGCACATGAGTACGCAGCGTGGCTAGAGGGTTTGCGGTCTCAATTCGAAAGAGATGTCGCCTCACTCAGGAAATCGCTGGTCACGGCGGTGCCCATGGCCTGAGCGGCCAGCGCTCGCAGCGGCTCTCCGGAGAGCCTGCGCACCGTCCATTCGTCCATCGCCTCCGCGCCGAGCGCGGCGTAGAAGCCGATCGCGGGCTCGTTCCAGTCGAGCACCGACCATTCGAAACGGGCATAGCCCCGCTCCACGCAGATCCGCGCCAGCTCGGCGAGCAGCGCCTTGCCGTGGCCGCCCCCGCGGGCCCGCGGGGTGACGTACAGGTCCTCCAGATACACGCCATGGGTGCCTGTCCAGGTGGAGAAGTTACGGAACCACAGGGCGAACCCCACCGGACCGGCGGACACCCCGGAGTCACCGGACTCCCCGGCGCCACCGGACTCCCCGGCGCCACCGGCCTCCTCGGCGATCAGCGCGAACACCGCGGGATGCGCCCCGAAGAGCGCCTCGCGCAGCTGCTCCTCGGTGGCCTTCGCCTCCTGCGGAGCCCGCTCGTAGTCCGCCAGCTCGCGGATCATCGCATGGATCGCCGGAACGTCGGACGGCTTCGCTGATCGGATCATGTGGTGAAGGCTAGCGGGCCGCACCGACAAACGCGGCAGCCGATCTCCGACATTGCGCGGAAAACGCCAAGACCAGGGCGTTCGCACAGCCGGGACTCCCCACACGCCGGCATCTCACAGCACGATGAGCTGATCCACGAAGCACCAGCGCCAGTCCTCGCCCTCCTCGAAGCTGCGCATCACCGGATGGCCGGTCTCCTCGAAGTGGCGGGTGGTGTGCTGGTACGGCGAGGAGTCGCAGCAGCCCACGTGACCGCACACCAGACACTTCCGCAGTTGGACGGGATGGCTGCCGACCGCCAGGCATTCGGGGCAGGTGTCGGACAGCGCCTCCGGTTCGGGATGCGGCAGTGCGGGAACATGCGGGCACTCGTTCATGATTGCCAGACTAAAACGCCGCGTGAGCGGAGCATGGACGACCGTCGGGACGGCCGACGGAGACAGGGCCGGACGATGGACGTATTGCCGTTGTTGATGCTGGTCGCGGGCAGCGCGGTGGTCGCGGGCGCGGCGCGCCGGACCCCGGTGCCCGCGCCGCTGCTGCTGGTCGCGGTCGGGCTCGTCGTCTCGTACGTGCCGGGGGTGCCGGACTACACGCTGGACCCGCACATCGTGCTGCCCCTGGTGCTGCCGCCGCTGCTGCACAGCGCCGCGCTGGACAGCTCGTACCTCGACCTGCGGGCCAATCTGCGGCCGATCGCGCTGCTCTCCGTCGGGTATGTGCTCTTCGCGACGGTCGCGGTCGGCGTGGTCGCCCATCTGCTGATCCCGCAGCTGCCGCTGACCGCCGCCCTCGTGCTGGGCGCGGTGGTCGCGCCGCCGGACGCCGTGGCCGCCACCGCCATCGCCCGCCGGATCGGGCTGCCCTCCCGGCTCACCACGCTCCTCCAGGGCGAGTCCCTGTTCAACGACGCGACCGCGATCACCGCCTACCGGGTGGCGGTGGCCGCGGCGGTGGGGGAGGGCGTCAGCTGGGCCGAGGGCCTGCGGGAGTTCGCCTTCGCGGCCATCGGCGGCGTCGTGGTCGGTCTGATCCTGATGGTGCCGCTGCACTGGCTGCGCACCCGGCTGCGGGACCCCCTACTGCAGAACACCCTCTCGCTGCTCATCCCCTTCGTCGCCTACGCCGTCGCCGAGCAGGTCCAGGCGTCGGGCGTGCTGGCCGTCGTGGTGGTCGGCCTCTACCTCGGACACCACTCCTGGCAGGTCGACTTCGCCACCCGGCTCCAGGAGGCGGCGGTCTGGCGCATGATCGACTTCGTGCTGGAGTCGGCGGTGTTCGCGCTGATCGGGCTGCAACTGCGGGTCGTGGTGGGTGGCCTGGGGGCGTACGGGGCGGGCCAGGCCGCCTGGTACGCGGCCATCGTCTTCCTGGCCGTGGTGGTCGCCCGCTACGTCTGGGTCTTCCCGTCGACGTTCGTGCCGCGCATGCTCTTCCCCGGGATCCGTGAGCGCGAGCCCGGCACCAACTGGACGGCGCCGGTCGTCGTCGGCTGGGCCGGGATGCGCGGGGTGGTCTCGCTGGCCATCGCGTTCTCGATCCCGGAGACCGTGCACGGCGGGGCCCCCTTCCCGGCCCGCAATCTGATCCTCTTCCTGACCTTCACCACCGTCATCGGGACCCTGGTGGTCCATGGGCTCACCCTGCCGTCCCTGATCCGGCTGCTCGGGCTGCCCGGCCGCGACCCCCACGCCGAGACCCTCGCCGAGGCCCAGGCGCAGAACACGGCGTCGCTGGCCGCCGAGCGCCGACTGGCGGAGCTGCTCGCCGATGAGCGCAACGCCCTGCCGTCGCCGCTCGCCGACCGGCTGCGCACGGTGCTGGAGCAGCGCCGCAACGCCGTGTGGGAGCGGCTGGGCGCGGTCAACGAGGTGACCGGCGAATCGGCGGACGACACCTATCGGCGGCTGGCCCGGGAGATGATCGAGGCCGAGCGGGCGGTGTTCGTGGACCTGCGGGACGCCCGGCGGATCGACGAGGAGATGCTGCGGTCGCTGCTGCGGCGGCTGGACCTGGAGGAGGCGGCGCTCTACCGGGAGGGGGCCACGGAGGACGGAGCCTGAGTGCTGGCCCCTTCGCGGCCGCCTGCCGTGCCGGTGCCCCTGCCCCTGCCCCTGCCCGTACCTGTGCCCGGACCGGCGCTAGGGGGTGTCCGGCGGATCGTGCCGCCTGCGGTGGGATGTTCCCCGCCCCGCCCCTTCCCTCAACTGGGGCTCCGCCCCAGACCCCGCTCCTCAAGCTCCCCCAGCTACCACTCGAAGGTGCCCCCTGGAGCGGCTGGAAGGCCGGGCTCCGCCCCAGGCCCCGGGGTCTGGGGCGGAGCCGCCGTGTGGCGGGCACTCCGTAGGTGAGCGTGTTACTTGAGCTGCTCGCGGATCCGGTCGCGCATCCAGGCCATGGTGAAGCCGCGCGGATCCACCTTGCCCGGCTGCCATTCGAGGTGGCCGATCACCGAGCGCTCGGTCCAGCCGTGGTGGCGGCACACGGCCGCCGCGGCCCGCGCGATCGCGTCCAGCTGGGCCTCGGGCCACGGGTCCGCGCCGTCGCCCAGGTTCTCGCATTCGAAGCCGTAGAAGGCGCGGTTCCCGTCGGTGTTCGCCTCGTTGTCCGACGGGAGCGCCTTCTCGGCGATCACCGCCCGCAGGACGTCGTCGTCGCCCAGCCCGGCGTGGTTGGCCCGGCCGTAGCCGACCAGATGGACGCCGCCGTCCTTGGCGATCACGCCGTGGCACAGCGGGCCCGGCAGCCCCTCGAAGCCGTCCCGGCAGATCGCCACGGTCTCCTCGGTGCCGGAGGTGACGGTGTGGTGGATCATCACCCCGTGCACCGGGCCCCACGGGCCCTTGTGGTTCCGGTTGTGGTGCCGCCAGTCGCCGACCTGCGTCACCCGTAAGCCCTCGTTCGTCAGCGCCGCCAGGAAGTCCCCCGCGGACATGGGTGTGGCCATGCCCCGCCTCCGTTCTGGTCCTGTGGCGGGCCCCGGTCGCGGCCCGCCTCGTTCACCCGCTTGCTTACCCGCAGCACACCCATAAACACATGGGGTGATGAATGGTGGGGGGCGCGTTATCGTGCGGACCGGTTCATCCGTACGACCTCGCAACAGGAGACGCACCGCACCATGGACTACCAGGCAGTGCTGGAGGAGGTCGCGGCCCATGTGAGGCCGCAGATCGGCCGGGGCCGGGTGGCCCAGGACATCCCGGCGCTCGCCTCGGTGGACGCGGACCGCTTCGGGATCGCCCTCGCCGACGTCGACGGCCGGGTCACCGGGGTCGGCGACTGGGAGCGGCCCTTCTCCATGCAGTCCATCTCCAAGGCGTTCAGCCTCGCGCTGGTCCTCGCCGACGACGGCGAGAAGCTGTGGCGGCGGGTCGGCCGGGAGCCCTCGGGCAACCCCTTCAACTCCCTGGTGCAGCTGGAGTACGAGCACGGCATCCCGCGGAATCCGTTCATCAACGCCGGGGTGCTTGTGGTGACCGACCGGCTGCACACCCTTACCGGCGACGCCAGCACCACCATGCTGGACTTCCTGCGCGCCGAGAGCGGCAATCCGGACCTCGCCTTCGACCAGGAGGTCGCCGCCTCCGAGACCGCCCATGGCGACCGTAATGCCGCCCTCGCCCACTTCATGGCCGGATACGGCAACCTCGACAACCCCGTGCCGACCGTCCTGGAGCACTACTTCTGGCAGTGCTCGATCGAGATGATCCCCCAGCTACCGCTGGGAGGTTCCCTCTGACGCGACCTCGCCCTGGCCGGCGGCTTCCTCGCCCGCCACGGGCTGCGCGCGGACGGCTCGCGGCTGCTGTCGCGCAGCGAGGCGAAGCGGGTCAACGCGGTCATGCTCACCTGCGGTACCTACGACGCGGCGGGCGACTTCGCCTACCGCGTCGGGCTGCCCGGCAAGAGCGGGGTCGGCGGCGGCATCGTCGCGGTGGTGCCCGGCCGCTGCACGCTGTGCGTCTGGAGCCCGGGTCTGGACGCCCGCGGCGACTCGGTGGCCGGGGTGGCGGCGCTGGACCACTTCACCACGCTGACCGGCTGGTCCGTCTTCGGGGGTGCCCGGCGGTCGCGCCGCCTGCGGCGGGGAGGGGAAAGCCTCGATATGCGGCTGTCGCGTGATCCGCCGGACGCCCCGCGCCGCGGGCGCATGGCTCCGGCGCGGACGCGCGGGCGAGTGGGCGCGCGGACGGCGCGTCGGTGGGGGTGGCGTGCGGCCTGGCGCGGCGGGAGCATGGAAGGGTAGTGGTGGTGAGCAGGAGGTGTACCGCCATGCAGCACGAGATGCGCGCCGAATACGAGGAGGGCAGCTCCGGGCGGGTCGCGGGGGCGCCGGTCAAGATCTGGCACATGGTCCGCGGGAACGGCACGACCGCGATGTGCGGGCGCGAGCTGGACCCGGACGCCGAGACCCAGGCCGCCGACCTGTGGGCCACGGGCGACGCGGGGCCCTTCTGCCACTCCTGCGGCGCGATGTATCTGCGCGAGGTCCCTTGAGCGCCTCGAGCGAGTACCGGGAGCGGAGGGCGCTGATCGGCCACGGCGCCGTGGTGTGGACCCGTACGGCCGGCACCGGGCCGCAGCGGGTGCTCCCGGACGGCTGCACGGATCTGATCTGGAGCGAGGCGGGACCGGGCCCGGACGGCGAGTTGCTGGTCGCCGGGCCGGACACCCGCGCGCACCTCGCCCCCGGCCCGCCGGGCACCCGGGCCGTGGGGCTGCGGTTCGCGCCCGGTACCGGGCCCGCCGTGCTGGGCGTACCGGCGCATGAACTCCGCGATCTGCGGGTGCCCTTGGCCGCGCTCTGGCCGGACGCGGAGGTCCGGCGGCTGGCCGAGCGGATCGCCGCCGGGCCGACGGCCGCGGGGCGCCTTCTGGAGGAGGCTGCCTTCAGTCGGCTGCGGACGGCGAAACCACCCGATCCGGTGCTCGCCGCCATCGTCGCGGGGGTCTCGCACGGGACGGGAGTGGCCGGGATCGCCGCCGCCGTGGGCCTGGGGGAGCGGCAGCTGCACCGCCGCTCCCTCGCCGCGTTCGGCTACGGACCCAAGACGCTGGGCCGGGTGCTCCGGCTGAACCGGGCCCTGGACCTGGCGCGCACCGGCCTCCCCTTCGCGGAGGTCGCGGCCACGGCGGGCTACGCCGACCAGGCCCATCTCGCCCGCGATGTCAGGGCGCTGACGGGGGTGCCCCTGGGGCGTCTGCTGCGGGGGTCAGGCGGGTAGCGGGGCGAAGAGGTCGACGCCGTTGCCGTCGGGGTCGAGCACCGTGGCGTAGCGCTGGCCCCAGGGCGCGTCCCACGGCTCCAGCTTGCCGCGCACCCCCGCCTCCACGAGCTCCTGGTAGGTCTTGTCCACGTCGGCCGGGCTGTCGCAGGCGAAGGCCAGCCCCACCTGGTGGGAGCCGTTCGGGGGCGTCCACTCCGGGTCGAAGGAGCGCACCGTCGAGACGGTGTCCCACATCAGCCGCGCCCCGCCGGGCAGGGCGGCCTCGGCATGGGGCTGGGTGTCGGCGTCGGCGGGGATGTCGAGGCCGAGGCGGCGGTAGAAGGCGAGGGAGGCGGCCATGTCGGCGACGACCAGGCCGATGGCGTCGAATCGTGCTGTCATACGGGCAGCGTAGGGAGCGCCCGGGCGGCCGGTCTTGAACGAATCGGACCTCGAGGCGGGATGGCGAGGGTCGCCAGGGGCACCCTCACGGGCAGTGGATGACCTGGCCCGCGTACGACAGATTGCCGCCGAAGCCGAAGAGCAGCACCGGGGCCCCGGAGGGCACCTCGCCGCGCTCGACCAGCTTGGAGAGGGCGAGCGGAATGCTGGCCGCCGAGGTGTTGCCGGACTCCACCACATCGCGGGCGATCACCGCGTTGACCGCGCCCAGCTTGCGGGCGACCGGCTCGATGATCCGCAGATTGGCCTGGTGCAGTACGACACCGGCCAGGTCCTCCGGGGAGAGCCCGGCCCGTTCGCACACCTCACGCGCGATCGGCGGCAGATGGGTGGTGGCCCAGCGGTAGACCGTCTGGCCCTCCTGCGCGAACCGGGGTGGCGTGCCCTCGATGCGGACCGCGCCGCCCATCTCCGGGACCGAACCCCACACCACCGGGCCGATGCCCGGCCGCTCGGCGGCCACCACCACGGCCGCGCCCGCGCCGTCGCCGGTCAGGACGCAGGTGGAGCGGTCGGTCCAGTCGGTGGCCGCGCTGAACTTCTCCGCGCCGATCACCAGGGCGGCGGTGGCCGCCCCGGCCCGGATGGTGTGGTCGGCGGTGGCGAGGGCGTGGGTGAAGCCCGCGCACACCACATTGAGGTCCATGGTGGCGGGGCGGGCCAGCCCGAGCCGGGCGGCGACCCGGGCCGCCATATTGGGGCTGCGGTCGATCGCCGTGCAGGTGGCGACGAGCACGAGGTCGATGTCGGAGGGGGCGAGCCCGCTGTGGGCCAGCGCCTTGGCGGCGGCGGCCGAGGCCATCTCGTCGACCGTCTCGTCGGCGCGGGCCAGATGGCGGGTGCGGATGCCCACCCGGCTGCGGATCCACTCGTCGCTGGTGTCGACCATGGCCGCGAGGTCGTCGTTGCCGAGCACCTTCGCGGGCTGGTAGTGGCCGAGCGCCAGTACGTGCGAGCCGGTCATCGGTCATCCCCTTCGCGCCAGTGTCGACGTATCCGCGCAATTTTGCGGAGATCTCGACGGACAGTCTGCGGTGTGTCCAGTCTTGAGCGGAGCAGACGTGCCGTGCGCTCGGGTTACTCACCAATCTTGGGCGCCAAGATCTGGAGTTCCCGGCCTTTCCCCGGCGGGTGCCGGGGGTCGTGGCGGAGGGGGATGACCTCTGGCCGTGGCTCAGGAGAGCCGACTCAGCCGACACAGGAGAGCCGACTCGGGGCAGTCGGTCAGAGCCGACTCGGGGCGGTCGGTCAGAGCCGACTCAGGGCGGTCGGTTCAGGACAGCTGGCCGTCGTAGTCCGGGAGCTTGAAGGACTTCTCGGCGTGGCCACCGGTGAGGTCGGTGGGGCTGTTGCCGATGTTGGCGATGATTGTGTAGCCGTTCTTCTCGATCTCCGCCCGCTTGGCGGTCTTGTACTCCGCCACGTCCTGGAAGAGGTCCGGCAGATGGCGTACGTACAGACCGGCGACCGAGTAGCCGACCTTCTCCAGGTTGTACTCGGTCGGCAGGTAGATGATGCCGGGGCGCGCGGTGACGAAGAAGATGGCCACACCGCGGTCGTGGGCGTACTGGGCGAGCTTCAGGACCGGCTCGACGGCGGGCTGGGGGTAGCTGAAGCCGAAGTCCGTCTCCAGCGAGGTGTTGTCGATGTCCAGGACGATGGCCCGCTTCTCGCCCGAGGGGTCGGCGGTGCGCTCCTCGATGTACGGGCGGGCCTGCTCGTCGATGATGGCGCGAACGTCACGCTGCCAGGTCTCGTAGTCGACCTCCTCGGCGGCGGTGGCGCTCGACGGCGCGGCCGTGGCCGCCGTGGCGGCCGTGGCGGCCGTGGCCGCCGTGGTGGCGGTGGGGCCGGTGGTGCCGGGCGTGGCGGCGGTCGCCGTGGTGGCCGTTCCGCCGATGCCGATGGCGAGGGCGACGACCACTGTCGTCATGCCCGCCGTCGTCATGCCGAGCCGCCGTGATCGCACGCGTCCTGCTGTCATCGGTCACTTCCTTCGCGTCGAGGCGATTGCCGGGTGGCATGTTCACGGCTGACGGTGGACATGAGAAGGCCTCTGCTTTACCGGCGAGTAACGGTTCGCGGCCGAGGGGCCTTAATAGGCCAACGACACGTGCCGGGACCTTCGTTGACTGGTCAGCTGGTAGATGGGTATGTCATCTACTGAAGGGCCGGCCTGGACCCCGGCGATGACCGGCGTGGCCGCGGGCTCCGGTGTCGCGCGCCTCCACCAGGTCAAGGAGGCTTGCATGTTCGATGATCGGCCCGCCTTCGGCGTCCGAGTCCATGCGCTCGGCGGTGTCACCGTCGCCGAGATCGCGGGAGAGCTGGACATCTTCGCCGTGGGGCGGATCGTGGCTCGGCTCGATTCCCTCGTTCAGGCGCGGTGCCCGGATCTGATCCTGGACCTACGACCGGTCACATTCCTCGACTGCGCCGGATTGTCGTTACTGTGCCGGTTGCGCAATCGCGTGCTGGAGCGGGACGGGCGGCTTCGGCTCGTGATCAGCGATCCGCGCTTTCTGCGGCTGCTGCGCATGGTTCGGCTGGACGATGCCTTCGAGGTACTGGAAGATCTGACTCCGGCGATCGCGGGCGCGGCGGGTCCGGGGGCGGGAGGGGGCGGTGACGCCTTCGCTTAGGCTGCATCTGACCAAGTGTCAATAGTAAGAACCGAAATTCACTCGGACGAGCGGTCTTTACCGGCGGAATGCTGCGTCCCTCCCTCTGTAACCGGGGGTCACCCCCTTACGCTCGCGGGACGTCGCCTGAGGACCCGGCGGATTCCGCACCCGATGCCCGACCCTGCCCGCTTCCGGGACCTGACGAAGGTGAGAGGGGGCAGTGTGCCGTTCCGAGGGGATATCGCGATGACGCAGCAAGGCGCTCCCCGTGATGCGCCGGTGCCGCTGGATCGCGGTGCCCGGGGCGCCGCGGGGGAGCCCGCGGGCCCAGGTCCGGTCGACCGGATCCGGACCTCCGACGGGGATCCCGCTGCCACTCAGGACGGCGTCGGCGGGGAGGTGGCCGCCGGGGGCGCCTCCGCCGGGGATGTCGGCGTCGGGGGCGCCACCGTCCGGGATGCCGCCGCTGGGGACGCCATCGCTGGGGGCACCATCGCCGGGGACGCCATCGCCGGGGATGCCGCCGTCGGGGACACCACCGTCGTGGATGCCGCCGCTCCTCGGGTCCGCACGCACCGGGTCGGCGGGTACACCGTCGTGGAGCTCCACGGGGAGATCGACATCGCCGGGGTGGGCAGTGTGGGACCGGCGCTGGACGCGGCCACGGCCGGGGACGGGCCCGCGGTGATCGTGGACTTACGCCCGACCGCCTTCTTCGACTGCTCGGGGCTGGGGCTGCTGTGCCGGGCCCATCGGCGTGTGCGAGAGCGGGGCGGGCGGATGCGGCTGGTCTGCGACGACGCCTTGATCCTCCGCACTCTGCGGGCGGGGAGGATGCTGGATGTGCTCCGGCCGGTGGCCACGCTGGATGAGGCGCTGCGTGCGGAGGAGGACTAGGGGGGCGACGGGGCGTGGCGCCTGCGGCGGGCTTTTCCCCTCCCCGCCCCTTCCCGAAACCGGGGCTCCGCCCCGGGCCCCGGATCGGGGCTTCGCCCCAGCCCCCGGATCGGGGTTCTGCCCCGGGCGCCGGATGGGGGCTTTGCCCCGGGCGCCGGATGGGGGTTCTGTCTCGGGCGCCGGATCGGGGCTTTGCCCCAGCCCCCCGGATCGGGGCTCCGCCCCAGCCCCCGGATGGGGGTTCTGCCCCGGGCCCCGGATGGGGCTTCGCCTCAGACCCCGGGGTGGGGCTTCGCCCCTTCTCGGGGCATGGGTGTGGCTCAGCCGCGTGGTCCGCCGGACGCCCTGCGGGGGACGCTTGCGCGTGGCGGGGTTGCGGGTGGGCTCAGAGTCGGCGGTCTTGCGGTGGGGGAGGGGTCACTCGGTGGCCCCGGTGTTGCCGGCCGCGGCCCCAGGCGCGGTGGCGGGGCCGCCCGCCGCCCGGGAGGGTCTCGTGGCTCTCGGGGGACATGCGGTTGCCGTTCTGGACATTGGTCCGGTGGATCAGCAGGGCGCCCACGGCGATCAGCGCGAGGATGACGACCACGGTGATCAGGGTCTCCACGGTGCTCACTCCCTGGGGCCGGGGCCCACAGCTGGAGCGAATCCGGCCGGTTTGTGCGAAATGCTCCTGGTGTCTATACGGTACCTCCGGCCGGGGGCGGCGTCCCCGCCCGCATACGCCGATATCGCATCCGCGTCCGCACACGCCGAGCGCCCGCACCCGGCGTCGGGAACCGGGTGCGGGCGGTCAGGCCCTGATCCAGCGGATCAGTGGGTTCGGCGAGCTCCGTGGGCTCAGTGCGCTCAGTGGCTCTTGGTCAGCTGCTTCTCGAGCTTGGCCAGGCCATTGGCCCAGAGCTGGTTGACGCGGTTGATCTCGGCCTGGTTCGGCTGCGAGTTGGTGCAGGACGTGCCGGGGCCGCCGCCGGACATCAGCTCGCTGCACGGACCCGAGTAGTGGTCCGGAAGGCCCAGCACATGGCCGGTCTCGTGGGCCGTGACCCGGGTCGAGTCGTACTGCTGGTTCTGGGCGTAGTCCAGGAAGACATAGCCGCTGCCGTGGCCGTCCGTGCTCGCGTACGAGCCCCTGGCGTCGTTGCCCTCGCGGTAGGTGAAGTCGGGGTTGCTCCCCTCCTGCAGCTTCACGTTGCTCACCGCGGAGTTCCAGATCTGGGTGGAGCGGGCTATCTGCGTGCGGAAGGTCGGGGCTGAGCTCGCGCTGTACGTCACGGTGACGGCCGCCGTCGCGCTGCGCGACTTCGCCTGCTTCTCCAGCGCCGACTTCATGACGGCCTTGATGAAGGCGTCGGTGTCGGCCCGTTCCTCGCCGCTCGCCGTGTAGGCGGCGGCCGCGGCGCCGCGCTGGGCCGTGGAGTGGTCGGGCGTGGCCGCGGACGCGGGCATGGCGGACAGGGACACCGCCAGGCCGAGGCCGATGGTCGCGGACAGCGCCAGCTTGGGGAGTGACATGGTGGGGGGCTCCTCATCGTCCTCGGGCCCCGGTCGCCGTGTGGGGTGGCGGCCGGGGCCGTGGGATGAACTCTTGGCTGACGCAGAGTCTTGAGGAGAACCGGCCGTACGCGGAGATATCAACTGGTGATAGGACGAGGGCATATCCCCCACCCGGGCTCTCGGAAACCGTCCGGTGACCGGCGTTTGGCGCCCCGTTGACCGCTGTTTGACCACCGATTGATCGATTCCGGTACGGGTTGGCGTGGTTTCAGAGTCTGGTGTGACGGACAAGTGCGCAGTTATGCTCCCGCCGTGGAGCTCGAGGTGAGGCACCTCCGTGCACTGTGCGCCATAGCCGACACCGGCAGCCTACGGAAGGCTGCGCGTCAACTGGGCATGACCCAGCCGTCCTTGACGACCCAGCTCCGGCGGATCGAGAACACCATCGGCGGCCGGCTGTTCTCGCGCGAGGTCACCGGCAGTCGGCCGACCCCGCTGGGGCGGTCCGTGCTGTGCCGCGCCCGGCCGATCGTGGAGGAGATGAACGCCCTCGTCAGCGAGGTCCGGCTGGAGGCGGAGCAGGCCGCCGACGCCCGGCTGCGCATCGGCAGCACGGGCAGCCGGGCCGTGGTCGGCTGGCTGCGCAGGCTCCGGGCCCGCTACCCCGACGCGGACACCACCATCCACATCGACGTCTCCGCCAACGCGCTGCTGCAGATGGTCGCCGCCAACCAGCTGGACGTCGCCTTCGTCCACGAGGTCGAGGGCGCGCCGCTGCGGGTGCCCGAGGGCGTGGAGCGCCGGGTGCTCGTGGAGCGGGAGCCGCAGTTCGTGGCGCTGGCCGAAACCCATCCGGCCGCCGCCCGGCCCGTGGTGCGGCTCGCCGAACTCGCCGCCGACCAGTGGATGGTGGACCCCAGCGTGGACGGCGAGGGGCCCGGGCTGCGCCGGGTACTGGCCGCCGCGGGGCTCAATCCGAGGGTGGTCTACGGGGACTATCTGACCGCCGCCGACCTGGTCGCCTCGGGCGAGGTGGTCACCCCCTGCCAGCCCACCGCGCGGTCCCGCCAGGGCGTGGCCGTCCGCCCGCTGCACGGGGATCCGCTGACGGTCCGGCTGTTCCTGGCCTCACGGGCGCTCCCGGCGGCCCGTACCGGCGCCGACGCATCCGCCCCGGACGCGGCAGTCGGTCTCCCGGCGGCCCGTACCGACGTCCCCGAATCCGCCCCGGACGTGGCGGCCCGTACCGGCGCCGACCAACCCGCCCCCGACACGGCGGCCGGTGCGCTCCTCGACGTGGACGCCCTCTTCGGCGACCTGGCGGACGCGTACTTCGAGATCGCCTGGGGGAGCGCCGCGTACCGCCAGTGGCTGGTCCGCAACGAGAGCCCGCTGCTGCGCTTCCAGGAGCCCCCGACCCGCGAGGAGCTGGACATCCTGGGGCTCGCCGGGCCCGCCGAGGTCTCGTAACCCCGATGGCGGGCGAGCGATGACTTTCGCTCCGCCGGGCGGTCCGAGCACACGGGACCGCACCGGACCGCCACGCCATGCGAGGAGCGAGCAGATGATCACCGAGCACGAACCGCAGACCGCGCTGGACACCCGCTTCAGCAGCCCGGACGCCACCGCCACCGCCTGGCCGGAGGGGCGTGAGCGGCTGGCGGCCGCGGAGCTCTACTGGCTGTCCACGGTCCGCCGGGACGGCCGCCCCCATGTCACCCCGCTCATCGCCGTCTGGCTCGACGGCGCGCTCTGCTTCTGCACCGGCCCCACCGAGCAGAAGGCCCGGAATCTCGCGCACGATCCGCGCTGCGTCCTCACCACGGGTGCGGGCGTGCTGCGCGAGGGTCTCGACCTGGTGGTCGAGGGCACGGCCGAGCCGGTGCGGGACGACGCCACGCTGCGGCGGATCGCCGCGGCGTACGTGGAGAAGTACGGCGAGGAGTGGACCTTCCAGGTGCGCGACGGCGCCTTCCACCACGAGAGCCATGAGGCCCTGGTCTACCGGGTCGCCCCGGCCACGGCGTTCGGCTTCCGCAAGGGCGAGTACGGCCAGACGCGCTGGCGCTTCTGACGCCCACGGTGGCCCCGGGCCGTCCCTGTTCCCAGGCCGTTCACGGCCCCGGGGCGTTCACGGCCTCGGGCCGTTCAGAGCCTCGGGCCGCTCATGGCCCCGGCCGTTCTTGACGCCCACGGAGGCCCCCGGCCGTTCAGTCCACCGAGACCAGATCCGGCAGCCCGCCGGGCAGCCCCACCGGCAGCGTCTGCTCCGACCAGATCGTCTTGCCGTCGGCGGTCTGGCGGCTTCCCCAGCGCTGGCTGAGCCGCGCGACCAGCAGCAGCCCGCGGCCGCCCTCGTCGAAGGTGCGGGCGCGGCGCATGTGCGGGGCGGTGCTGGAGGAGTCGGTGACCTCGCAGATCAGCGAGTGGTCGTGGATCAGCCGCAGCTGGATGGGCGGGACAGCGTGGCGGATGGCGTTGGTGACCAGCTCGCTGACGACCAGCTCGGTGGTGAAGACGGCCTCGTCGAGCCCCCATTCGGTCAGCCGTTCCGTCACGTTCCGGCGGGACCGCGCCACCCACGCCGGGTCGGCGGGCACGTCCCAGGTGGCCACGTGCGCCGCGTCCAGGGTGCGGATGCGGGCGAGCAGCAGCGCGACGTCGTCCAGCACGCCCTCGCCGGGGAGGAGCGTCCGCAGTACGGCGTCGCAGGTGCCGCCCAGGGAGCCGCAGGGGTGGGCCAGCGCGTCGGCCAGCAGCAGACGCCCCTCGTCCACATCGCGCTCCCATTCGCCCATCAGCCCGTTGGTGTAGAGGGCGAGCACGGCGTCCTCGGGCAGCTCGGTCTCCATCGCCTCGAAGGGCAGCCCGCCGACTCCCAGCGGCGGTCCGGGCGGCACCGGCAGGAACTCCACGGAGCCGTCCGGCCTGGCCAGCGCCGGGGCCGGGTGCCCGGCCGCGGCCAGCGAGCAGCGGTGCGAGACCGGGTCGTAGACCGCGTACAGACAGGTGGCCCCCACATCGCCGGTGGCCTCCTCGGCCCCGGTCTCCGCGGCCAGGTGGATCACCAGGTCGTCGAGGTGGGTGAGCAGTTCGTCCGGCGGCAGATCGACGTCGGCGAGGGTACGGACCGCCGTCCGCAGCCGGCCCATGGTGGCCGACGCCTGGATGCCGTGGCCGACCACATCGCCCACGACCAGCGCGACCCGCGCCCCGGAGAGCGGGATGACGTCGAACCAGTCCCCGCCCGCCCCCGCGTACGGGCCCGCGGGCAGATAGCGGGAGGCGACCTCGACGGCCGGCGGCTGGGGGAGGGTCCGCGGCAGCAGGCTGCGCTGCAGGGCCAGGGCGGTGTTGCGCTCCCGGGTGAAGCGGCGGGCGTTGTCCACGCAGACGGCGGCCCGGGTGGTGATCTCCTCGGCCAGCACCACATCGTCCTGGGTGAACGCCTCGGGGGTGCGGTGGCGGGCGAACACGGCCACCCCGAGCGTCGTCCCCCGCGCCCGGATCGGCACCGACATGATCGAGTGGACGCCGAACCGCCGGATCGTCCGGGCGCGCTCGGGCTTCACCGCACCCCACTCGGCGATCGAGGGGTCGGTGGACGCGTGGATGATGGGACGTCCCGCCACCAGGCATTCGGCCATCGGCGAGGCCTTCGGGTAGGTGTCCACCCGTCCCACCGGCACCACGGACTCGGGGCAGCCCTCGTAGAGGGACTGCCGGGCGGCGCGGCGCAGCACGACCGGGTCGGTGAGCGGCCCGGACGGCAGCTCCTCCTCCTGGGTCAGCCGGTCCAGCAGGTCGATGCTGGTGTAGTCGGCCAGCCGCGGTACGCAGACGTCGGCGAGCTCCTGCGCGGTGTGGTCGATGTCGAGGGTGGAGCCGATCCGTTCGCTGGCCGCGCTCAGCAGCAGCAGCCGCTGGCGGGCCAGATACTGATCGGTGATGTCGTGCGCCGCCATGCAGACCGCGTACACCCGCCCGTCCCTCGCCCGCAGCGGGGCGAACCGGGCCGACCAGGCCTGCTCCTTGGCCTCGTCGCCTCCGGTGCGCAGATACGTCTCCACCTCGCGCGGCTCGCCGGTGGCCAGCACCTCGCGCATGGCCGCTTCGAGCTGTTCGCTCTGGAGCTTGCCCTTGATCTCCGACAGCCGCAGACCGCGGATCTCCGCCTCGGGGAGGCCGGTGACGCGGGCCATCTCGGCGTTCACCTTGCGCAGCCGCATATCGGCGTCGTAGATCGCCATCGGGCAGGGCGACTGGGCGTAGGCCCATCGCGTCAGCGCGTCGTTCCACGACTCCGGGGGCTGCTCCGCCCGGGGTGCCGCGGTCACCAGCAGCCAGTCGCCCTCCGGCCGTCTGCGGTGCGCCAGCAGCGGTACGGGCACCTCGCGGCCGTCCCGGTGGCGCAGCGCCACGGTCCCGTGCCACCGGGTCAGCCGGGTGCGGGCATCGCGGACCTCGGCGTCCGTCGCGCGGCGCGGATCGGCCAGCAGCTCGGCGGCGGGCCGCCCCACCACATCGGGGGACGGATGCCCGAGCAGTCGACGGGCGCCCTCGTTCCAGCTGGTCAGCGTCCCATCATCGCTGACGGTGGCACGTGCGGTATCCGTCTCGTCGAAGCCGCCCCACTCCCGCGCGGAGCCGCTGTCGTGGCGCTTCATCTCGCCATCCCTCCGGGGACGGCACCGGGTCCGTCCACCAGGGCTCCCTTCCAGCCTCGTCCACTCCGGTCCGGGCATCAACCACGGCCCGGAGCCCGGAGCTGGCGCCCCGGGGAGCGCGCGGGTCAGACCGCCGCCGGGGTCATCGACGGGGCGGTCACCTCGACGCCCGTGACCTCGGAGAACACCGCGGCGACCCGGGTCATGGCCATGTGGTCGCCCGCCAGCACCACCCCGACCCCGCCACCGAGGCCACCCGACTGCTGCACCTGACCGTGACGGGCATCAGCCCGCGGGGGTGAAGGACCGGGCGTCAACCCCGGAATCCGGCAGGGATGTTCAGGGCGAACTGCCAAGGTTCACGAAAAAGAAGACCGCACCCGGGCCACTCGGGGCGGCTCGGGTGCGGTCTGGTGGTGCTGGGGAAGAGCGGGGTCAGCCCTTCTTGGTCTCCCAGAAGATCTTGTCGATCTGGGCGATGTAGTCCAGGGCCTTCTGCCCCGTGGCCGGGTCGGTCGAGCCCTTGGCCGCGCTCAGGGCCTTGAGGGTGTCGTTGACCAGCTGGTGCAGCTCGGGGTACTTCTCGAAGTGCGGGGGCTTGAAGTAGTCGCTCCACAGCACCGAGACGTGGTGCTTGGCGAGCTCCGCGCGCTCCTCCTTGATGGTGGTGGCACGGGCGCGGAAGTGCGGGTCCTCGTTGGCCTGGTACTTCTCCTGGATGGCCTTGACGGACTCGGCTTCGATACGGGCCTGGGCCGGGTCGTACACACCACAGGGCAGGTCGCAGTGGGCACTGACCTGAACCTTGGGGGCGAACAGGCGGGAGAGCATAGAGCTGTCCTTCCATTCGTGATCGTCTTCTCAGGTGCGAGATTACTCCGTGCGGGAAGCCTTTTCTCGGGTGCCCCGGGGGGCTTAGGTCAAAAGTCCGGTGCGAGGCTGGGATGCCTGGGATCGTGAGGGGTGCAGGGTGAGGACCGGAGGTGCCGTGATGCGGGAGCAGCTGGGCGATCGCGGGCAGGAGTCGGACCGCGACCAGCGCGGACTGCTGCGGATCGGGCTCGCGGAGGTGTACAACCCGTCGATGCGGCCGACGCTGTACCCCGGCGACCAGTTGGTGGTGCGCTACGGTGCGCCCGTGCGGCCGGGGGACGTGGTGGTTCTGCGCCATCCGTTCCGGCAGGACCTGCTGATCGTCAAGCGCGCGGTGGAGCGGCGCGAGGGCGGCTGGTGGGTCAAGGGCGACAACCCGTTCGTGGAGAACGACAGCCGGGAGTTCGGCGTCGTGCCGGACGAGCTGGTGGTGGCCCGGGCCTGGGTGCGGCTGCGGCCGCTGCGGAGCGCCGGGCGCGGGGGTCAGCGGTCGATGGCCGGGCTGGTCTCCTGGGCGGTGTCCGCCGTACGGCCCGTGGGCTCGCGGTCCTGGCGGCGGCTGCGCTCGGGGCCGGCCGTCCGCTCGGCGTCCAGGCGTTTGCGGGCGCGGTAGGCGGCCACGTTGGCGCGGGTGGCGCAGCGGTCGGAGCAGTAGCGCCGGGATCGATTTGTCGATGTGTCGAGATAGGCGTTGCGGCAGGGTGACGCCTCACAGATGCCCAGCCGGTCGGCGCCCAGTTCGGTGAGGTGGAAGGCCAGCCCCATCGAGGCGGTCGCGGCGTAGCCCGCGCCCGCGTTGGCGGCGTAGTCCGCGATGTGCATGTGCCAGTTGGGGCGGCCGTCCTCGTCGCGGGTCTCGTGGCCGGAGATCTGCGGGCTCACCGGGAACTCGATGAGCAGCGCGTTCAGCAGGTCCACCGCCAGCACCTCGTCGCCGCCCGCCGCCGCCTCGAAGACCGCGCGCAGCCGGGCCCTGACCGACCTCAGCCGGGTGACATCGGCGTCGGTCGTCCGCCGGGTCGCCTGCTGGCTCTCCCCGAAGAGCGCCCGTACGGCCTCCACCGAGGTCAGGGTGTCGGTGCCGCGGTTCGGCTCCTCGCTGTTGACCAGGCGCACGGCGAGATCCGAGTAATAAGCCAGTTCCACTTGTGGTCCTTACGACGGCGGTCTAGGGTCACATCAGGTCAGGTAAGAGGCGTTCTGCCTACGAGGGTATTACGGGTGGCTGCGCCGAGACGATGACGCATGGCTTGGAGGGGCTCGATGACGGACACCGTCGCCGTGGCGGACTGGCAGGCGTGGCAGCGGAGCTGGGACCGGCAGCAGGAGTGGTACCTCCCCGATCGTGAGGAACGGTTCCGGGTGATGCTCGACGCGGTCGAGGCCGTCGTCGGCCCGGAGCCCCGGATCCTCGACCTGGCGTGTGGCACGGGCAGTATCTCGGACCGGGCGCTGCGCCGGTTCCCGGGCGCCACCAGCACCGGTGTCGACCTCGATCCCGCGCTGCTGACGATCGCCCGCGGCCACTTCGCGGCCGAGCCGCGCGCCGCGTTCGTGACCGCCGATCTGCGCGACCCCGGCTGGACCGAGCGGCTGCCGCACCGTACGTACGACGCCGTCCTGACCGCCACGGCGCTCCACTGGCTGGGCTCGGACGAGCTGCGGGCGCTGTACGGGCGGATCGCGGGCGTGGTGCGCGAGGGCGGGGTGTTCCTCAACGCCGACCACATGCCCGATCCGACCACGCCCCGGCTCAACGCGGCCGACCGCGCGTTCCAGGAGGCGCGGCGGGCGCGGGCCAAGGCCGAGGGCACCCAGGACTGGGTCGACTGGTGGCAGACCGCCGCGCGGGACGAGGCGCTGGCGGGGCCGGTCGCCGAGCGGTTCACGATCTTCGGCAATCCGGCCGACGGGCCGGACCACGCGAACGGTGTGGCCGAGGCGTTCCAGCCGGTCACCTGGCATGTGGACACGCTGCGCGCGGCGGGCTTCGGGGAGGCACGGGCCGTCTGGTGTTCGCCCTCGGACGCGATGGTGCTCGGGCTGAAGTGACCCGGGGCGGAGTGCGCGGGGGCGGTACGGCCGTCGGCCCGTACCGCCCCCGCGCATGTGCCGCGCCTCGGACCGGCGGAAGTCGGCTGCGGTTCGGTGGCGCCCCGGGGCTGTGTCGGTGTGCGGCTCCGCCGCGCGGGCGCGACTGGCCACGACGGTGTCGCGGACGACCGATGGCAGGTCAGGGCACTTCCAGCGGAGCGCCTACAGCACCTTGGACAGGAACGACTTCGTCCGCTCGTGCCGCGGATTGGTCAGCACCTCCCGCGGGTGTCCGGACTCCACCACCACGCCGTCGTCCATGAAGACGACCGAGTCCCCGACCTCGCGCGCGAAGCCCATCTCATGCGTCACGACGATCATCGTCATGCCGTCCTCCGCGAGCCCGCGCATCACATCGAGCACATCGCCGACCAGCTCCGGGTCGAGCGCCGAGGTGGGCTCGTCGAAGAGCATCAGCTTCGGCTCCATCGCCAGCGCCCGCGCGATCGCCACGCGCTGCTGCTGGCCGCCGGAGAGCTGGGAGGGGTAGTTGCCCGCCTTGTCGGCGAGGCCCACCCGGTCCAGCAGCTTCAGCGCGCGCTCCCGCGCCACCGCCTTGGCCTCCCGCTTGACCTGGACCGGCGCCTCGATCACGTTCTCCAGCGCGGTCATGTGCGGGAAGAGGTTGAAGCGCTGGAAGACCATGCCGATGTCGCGCCGCTTCTCGGCGACCTCGCGGTCCTTGAGCTCGTAGAGCTTGTCGCCCTTCTGGCGGTAGCCGACCAGATCGCCGTCCACGTACAGCCGCCCGGAATTGATCTTCTCCAGGTGGTTGATGCAGCGCAGGAAGGTGGACTTGCCGGAGCCGGACGGGCCGATCAGGCAGAACACCTCGCGCGGGGCGACCTCGAGGTCGATGCCCTTGAGGACCTGAACCGGGCCGAAGGACTTGTGGACGCCCTCGGCCTTCACCATGGCGGTCATGCGCCGACACCTCCGGAGCGGTTGCTGAAGGAGAGCAGATTGGCCCGGACCCGCTGCAGCGGGGTGGCCGGCAGGCTACGGCTCGAGCCGCGCGCGTAGTACCGCTCCAGGTAGTACTGGCCGACGCTGAGCACGGAGGTGAGGATCAGGTACCAGGCGGCCGCGAGGAAGAGCATCTCCGCCGTGGCGCCGGAGTTCTGCCCGACCTCGGAGGTGGCCTGGAGCAGGTCCCAGTACTGCACCGCGATCACCAGCGAGGTGGTCTTGAGCATGTTGATGAACTCATTGCCGGTCGGCGGCACGATCACCCGCATCGCCTGGGGCAGCACCACCCGGCGCAGCGTCTTGGCGTGGCTCATGCCGAGCGCCTGGGCGGCCTCGGACTGGCCCTCGTCGACCGACTGGATGCCGGCCCGGCAGATCTCGGCCATGTACGCGGCCTCGTTCAGGCCCAGGCCCAGCAGGGCGGCCAGGAACGGGGTCATGAAGTCCGACCACTCGTCCTTGTAGATCGGCATGATGTTGATGTAGTCGAACACCAGGCCGAGGTTGAACCAGACCAGCAGCTGCACATAGACCGGGGTGCCGCGGAAGAACCAGATGTAGCCCCAGGCGATGGAGGCGGTCACCGGGTTCTTCGACAGCCGCATCACCGCGAGGACGATGCCGAGGGCCACGCCGAGCACCATCGAGAGGATGGTGATCCAGACGGTGTTGCGAACGCCCCTGAGGACCTCGCCGTCGAAGAAGTAGTCCGGGATGGCGTTCCAGTTGACGTCACCGCGGGCGAAGGCGGAGATCAGCAGGGCGAGCAGGGCGATGGCGATGATCGCGGAAACCCAGCGGCCGTAGTGCCGCACTGGGATGGCCTTGATGCTCTCCGGCGCCGGCGGCGGGGCGTCGACCGGACCCGCCTTTTCGATCTTAGTAGTCACGGATGGTGCCTTTCAGCGCGAGCGCGGACGGGGGAGGGCCGGATCACTTGCCGCCGTTGATGATGGCCTTGGTGACCGCGCCGTCCTTGACGCCCCACTTCGCGATGATCTTGTCGTATTCGCCGTTCGCGATGATCAGGGCGAGCGCCTGCTTGATGGCATCGCGCAGCTGGGTGTTCTTCTTGGCGACGGCGATGCCGTACGGGGCCGCCTCCACCTGATCGCCGACGAGCTCGAAGTCCTTGCCGCCGCCGGAGGTCTTCACCGCGTACGCGGCGACCGGGAAGTCGCTGGAGCCGGCGACGGCGCCACCGCCGCGCAGCCGGGTCTGGGCCTCGGTGTCATTGCCGAACGCCTCGATCGAGATCTTGCCCTTCTTGTTCTTCAGGCAGGTCTTCGACTGGGACTTGGCCAGGTCGTGGGAGACGGTGCCGCGCTGTACGACGATCTTCTTGCCGCACAGGTCGTCCCAGGTCTTGATCCCCTTGGTGTCGCCCTTTCTGGTGTAGATCGAGACACCCGCGGTGAAGTAGTCGACGAAGTCGACGCCCTCGCCCGCCTTCTTGCCGGTGTCCGGATCGACGCCCTCCTGGCGGCCCTCGTTGTCGGTCATGGCCGACATGGCGATGTCGTAGCGCTTGGAGCGCAGACCCGAGAGCAGGGTGTCGAAGGTGCCGTTGTTGAACTCGAACTTCACCCCGAGCTGCTTGCCGAGGGCGTCGGCGATATCCGGGTCGATGCCCATGACCTGGCCGTTCTTCTTGAACTCGACCGGCGGGTAGTTGATGTCCGAGCCGACCTTGATCACCTTGGAGCTCTGGATCTCCTTGGGCAGCTGGTTGAACAGCGGGGCGGAGTTGCTGTTGGACCCGCCCGTGGCCTTGTCGGTCTGGTCGCCGCAGCCCGTCAGCAGCAGGGCACCTACCACCGCTATCGCGCCGACGGGGGCCATCCGGGACTTCAGGGTGGCCCCACGGGGCGTGAAGCTGGCGGTCATGCTGGTTCCTCCGGCAGGGTGAGGGGGCGAGATCTCGGGAACACGTTTGTGGGTGTCGCGATCTCGTGTGATTGGGGCATCTTGCCATCGGACGGGCCCGTGCGGGCCGCTGGCCATGTCAAAATCGGATAACGGGCGATCCCCGTGGTGCACAACCGGACAGCGGTACCGGCCGGACAGCGGCGGCCGGTGACGCGGGGCGGGCTCATGATCACGCGGGGAACAGCGCGTGACAGCGGCATGGACTTTCCCTAGAGCTTCGCCCGCCTTCAGGCGTAATGCCTGGTTTTCCGGTGTCATGGCACCAGAACTCGCTCGTCCCTCGGCGCGCGCTTCAGGTAGAACAGACGGCTACACCCCTCACCCGGGGCTCAGGGCGCGTGTGCGACGCGCCCGGCGTTCGTACCCACACCCATGCGGTGGTCATCCGCTGAATGGGACGACGCGGTGCCCGCCCGCTCCGAACCTGGGGCGGATACCCTCGACAGAAAAACGACAAAGGGGTCAAAACAGTGGCAGCGGAGATGGTCAATCCTCGCAGCGACAGCACAAGCGGCAGCGGCGAAGGAGTCGAAGGCGTGACCGACGGGGAGCCCTTCGATCCGGCGTTCGCCCTGCACCGCGGCGGCAAGATGGCCGTCCAGGCGACCGTGCCCGTGCGCAACCGGGACGATCTGTCCCTCGCGTACACACCGGGCGTCGCCAAGGTGTGCAGCGCGATCGCCGAGCAGCCCGAGCTCGTCCACGACTACACCTGGAAGTCCCAGGTCGTCGCCGTGGTGACGGACGGCAGCGCGGTGCTGGGGCTCGGCGACATCGGCCCGGAGGCGTCCCTTCCGGTGATGGAGGGCAAGGCGATCCTCTTCAAGCAGTTCGGCGGCGTGGACGCGGTGCCGATCGCGCTCGAGTGCCGGGACGTGGACGAGATCGTGGAGACCGTCGTCCGGTTCGCGCCCTCGTTCGGCGGCGTCAATCTGGAGGACATCTCCGCGCCCCGCTGCTTCGAGATCGAGCGCAAGCTCCAGGAGCGGGTCGACATCCCGATCTTCCACGACGACCAGCACGGCACGGCGGTGGTCACCCTCGCCGCGCTGCGCAACGCCGCCAAGCTGACGGACCGTGCGCTGGGTCAGCTGCGCGCCGTCATCTCGGGGGCGGGCGCCGCCGGTGTGGCCATCGCCCGGATCCTCACCGAGGCGGGCATCGGCGATGTCGCGGTGTGCGACCGCAAGGGCGTCGTCTCGCCGGACCGCGAGGACCTCACCGACGTCAAGCGCGAGCTGGCCGGCTTCACCAACAAGGGCGGGCTCACCGGGTCCCTGGAGGCCGCGCTGGACGGCGCCGACGTCTTCATCGGCGTCAGCGGCGGCACGGTGCCGGAGGGCGCGGTGGCCAAGATGGCGCCGGGCGCCTTCATCTTCGCGATGGCCAACCCCAACCCGGAGATCCACCCCGACGTCGCCCACCAGTACGCGTCCGTGGTCGCCACCGGGCGCAGCGACTTCCCGAACCAGATCAACAACGTCCTCGCGTTCCCCGGCATCTTCGCGGGCGCCCTCCAGGTCCGGGCCTCCCGGATCACCGAGGGCATGAAGCTCGCGGCCGCCGAGGCGCTGGCCGCCGTGGTGGCCGACGAGCTGAGCGCGGACAAGGTCATCCCCTCGCCGTTCGACGAGCGGGTCGCCCCCGCCGTGACCGCGGCCGTCGCCGCGGCCGCCCGCGCGGAGGGCGTCGCCCGCCGCTGACGCCCCGCCAGAGGCCCCGGTGGCGTTACGGGCCGGGCCGTCCCTCAGCCGGAGGGGCGGCCCGGCCCGTGTGCTGTCCGGTGGGCGAGCGGGGTCACACCGTGGTGCGGTTCCGTGGGGTGGCCCCGCGGCCTAAGGTCGGGATCATGTTCGCTGCCTATGCCGCACGTATCGACCGTGACCAGCCGCTGAGCGGCCTCGAACTGGGAGAGCGTCCCGAGCCGGAGGCGCGATCCGGCTGGACCACCGTGAACGTCAAGGCCGCCTCGCTCAACCACCACGACCTGTGGTCGCTGCGCGGGGTGGGCCTCGGCGAGGAGTCGCTTCCGATGATCCTCGGCTGTGACGCGGCCGGGGTCGACGAGGACGGCAACGAGGTCGTCATCCACTCCGTCATCGGCCAGAGCGGACACGGCGTCGGCCCGGAGGAGCCCCGCACCATCCTCACCGAGCGCTACCAGGGCACCTTCGCCGAAAAGGTGACGGTCCCCAGCTGGAACGTGCTGCCCAAGCCCAAGGAGCTCTCCTTCGAGGAGGCCGCCTGCTTGCCCACGGCCTGGCTGACCGCGTACCGCATGCTGTTCACCAACGCGGGGGTGCGCCCCGGCGACAGCGTCCTGGTCCAGGGCGCCGGCGGCGGCGTGGCCACCGCCGCGATCGTGCTGGGCGCGGCCGCCGGGCTGCGGGTGCTGGCCACCAGCCGCGACGAGGCCAAGCGGGCCCGCGCCGTCGAGCTGGGCGCCGAGGGCGCGTATGAGCCGGGGGAGCGGCTGCCGCGCCGGGTGGACGCCGTGATCGAGACGGTGGGCGCCGCCACCTGGTCGCATTCGGTGAAGTCCCTCAAGCCCGGCGGCACGCTGGTGATTTCGGGCGCCACCAGCGGCCCCAACCCGAAGGCCGCCGAACTCAACCGGATCTTCTTCCTGGAGCTGAAGGTCGTCGGCTCCACGATGGGCGGGAAGGACGAGTTGGAGGACCTGCTGAGCTTCTGCGCCGCGCGCGGGGTACGGCCGGTGATCGATTCGGTGCTGCCGCTGGACCGGGCCCGCGAGGGGTTCGAGAAGATGGCGGGCGGCGATCTCTTCGGCAAGGTCGTGCTGACGGTCTGAATATCGCGTCGGCATATTCCCAGCCGTTGTGCGGATCCCCGGCCGTTGTGCGGGCCGGGGATTCGCGGAGGAATACGCGGCGGCCCGCTGCCCCTCGCGCTCCGGTGAATTCCCGGAATTCCGTTATGAGGCCGAGGCCGAGGCCGAGGGTCGCACGAAGCTCCGCCGGAAGCGATAAGAGCGGGACGAGGCACCCACCCGAGCGGGGAAGTCGCGCACCCGGTCCCAGGCGGACGAGCCGCCGTCGCGGGGCCCGCCGGCCGCCAGCGCCGCCTCGTACGCCTCCACGTCGGTCCAGCGGGCGTAGTTGAGCACCCGGGCGCGGTCGGTGGACAGATGGCGCTCGCCGTTGGCGATCAGATGGAAGTCGGCGGAGAGCAGGCCCGGGTCGGGCTCGCTCTCCAGAGCCTCGATGACCAGGTCCACCCAGGACCGGCGGACCTGGGGATCGGGGTCGTCGAAGTCGATCTCGACCACGACGAACAGCCCGGGGTCCGTCGTATCGCCCTGGGCGGCGGCCGGCGCCTGGAAGCCGCGGTAGTGGCGGTAGTACGCGAGGCCGAGCCGCTTGATGTCCGGGACCGCGCTGTCGATCGCGTCGTTGCGCTGCTGCCGCTGGTCCCGGAAGAAGGCGTGGTACGCGGCCTCGTCGGCCCACTGGGAGTGGTGCATCAGCGTATCGCCGTCCGTGCCCGCGTAGAGGTTGTAGGAGAGCAGCTCGGGCGCCGGCCAGGGGCGGCTGTCCCAGGCGGCGGCGATGGCGTCGACCGTGGCCCGCTGCCGTTCCGGCGTGCCCACGCTCCAGGTGCTGAACAGCGCGGCGCCCACATCGGGCCGGGTGAGATCGGGCAGCGGTCCGGGGCTGGTCGGGGCGGACATGGCGGTCTCCTCGCGGTTGGGGACGTCGGAAAGCCGGGTGAGCCGGGTGAGCCGGGTGAGCCGGGTGAGCCGGGTGAGCCGGGTGAGCCGGGTGAGCCGGGTGAGCCGGGTGAGCCGGGGGAGAGGGCATCGGGGCCGGAGGGGCGCTCCCCCGTGGTGCGCCCCTCCGACCCCGATCCTGAAACTTCAACCGCGGTTCAGGTCAAGCGGCAGCCGCACCTTCCCGCCCGGCCCCTCCAGGGGGCACCTCCCAGCGGTAGCTAGGGGAGGTTGAGGAGCGGGGTCTGGGGCAGGGCCCCGTCTCCCAGCCCCTCCGGCGATTGAGGAGCGGGGTCTGGGGCGGAGCCCCAGTTTCGGGAAGGGGCGGGGAGGGGCCGCATCGATATGCGGCTCCGCCGCGTGGCCCGCCGCAGGCGTCAACCCACCCGGACAGCCCTCAGCAGGTCGGAGGAAGTCCGCCATGGTTCGGCAGCGCCCCGAAGGGGCGCGGGGCTGTGTCGATGTGCGGCTCCGCCGCGCGGGCGCGACCGGCCACGACGGCGCCGCGGACGGCCGACGACGCATCGCGGCACTTCCAGCGGAGCGCTTAGGCCCGCTCCCCCCGCAGCAGCGCCGTGATCCGCGCCGCGGCCGCCCCCAGACGATGACGGGCCTCGGCCAGCTGGTCGTCCGTCACCCCGTGGTCGCGCGCCGCGTCGCGGACGTCGTCGCGGAACCGGTCGAGCAGCCGCTCCAGATCGCGGGCGGGGGCGCCGGAGGGGGTGAAGTCCCTGGCCCACTCGGGCTCCCGCACCCCGGCCGTGCCGCCGCCGGTCTCGCTGCCACCGTCCCCGGGGGCCGGCCGCTCCTCCGCGTCGCCGCCCTCCGGCTTCGTCGTGTCCGCCCGCTCGACCGTGACATCCGGCCCGGACGTCTCGTCGTCCCAGCCCCAGCCCCAGTCCGAGCGCGAGGCGCCCGGCCGGGAGATCCGGCCCATACCGCGCGACACCTCGGCCAGCCCCTCGCGCACCGCCCGCTGCCAGTCGCCCGCCCGGATGTGCTCCTGCGTCTGCTCCTGGACCCGCCGGGCGATCCGCTGGACCTCCTCGCGCGCGAAGTCCTGCGCGTCCCTGGCCTGCTTGCGGGCGCGCTGGGCGTCCTGCCGGGCCCGTCGGCTCTCCTCCTTGGCCCGGCGCGCCTGCTCCTTCCACTCCTCCTTCGCGCGCCGCATCTCCTCCTTCGCCTGCCGCCAGGTCTCCTTGTCGCCCCATGCCCCCTCCCACGGGGCCTGCTTGTCCCGGGCGCCGCCGGAGGAGCGGGCCTGCTGGGCGGCCTCCCGCATCTCCCGGCGCAGATCGCTCGCCGAGCCGCGGACGTCCTCCCGGATCTCGGCGGCGAGTTCGGCGACCGACTCGCGGATCTCCAGCTCCAGATCGGCCAGCTCACCGCTGCGGTCGGCCAGTTCGGCGCGCCCGGCGTCGGTGATGGAGTAGACCTTGCGGCCGCCCTCGGTGGTGTGGGTGACCAGGCCCTCGGCCTCCAGCTTGGCCAGCCGCGGATAGACGGTGCCGGCCGAGGGCGCGTACAGCCCCTGGAACCGCTCCTCCAGCAGTCGGATGACCTCATAGCCGTGGCGCGGCGCCTCGTCGAGCAGCTTGAGCAGATACAGGCGCAGTCGGCCGTGGGCGAATACGGGGGGCATCAGAGGACCTTTCCCTGGGTGCCGTCGGTGGTGTCCGTGTCGACCTCGGACGGCGGACGGCGCAGCAGCGCGATGGCGCCCGAGACGGTGGTGGCCTTGAGACTGCCATTGCCCGCGCCGAGCCGGCCGGTGATCCTCTTGGCGCCCCACTGGCCGGTGACCCGCAGATCGTCGAAGCCGTTGGAGACCGAGCCGCTGGCCGTGTTGGCCTCCACCTCCGCGTCGGTGGGGTGCGGCAGCCGGATGGCGATCTCACCGGAGACGGTGGTGAGGCAGATGTCGGAGCACGTGGGGGCGGGGGCCAGGTCGAGCACCATGTCGCCACTGACCGACTCGGCCCGTACCGAGGGACCGGAGCCCTCGATCACGGTGAGGTCGCCGGAGACGGAGTGGAACCGCAGAGCGCCGGTGACGGCCTGGGCCTCGACCCGGCCGGATACGGTGTCGGCCTGGACCGGGCCGGTCAGCCCGAGCAGGGTGAAGTCGCCGGAGACACCGCGCAGCTCGGCATGGCCGGACAGCCCGGAGACCACGGCGGAGCCCCCGATCACGCCGACCGTGGCGCTGGTGCCGACGGGCACGGTGAGGGTGACATGGGCGGTGCGGGTGTAATGCCCGAGCCACTTGCGGAAGCCCTTCCGGGAGAGGTCGTCATAGCCGACGCTCAGGGTGCCGTCGATGTGGGTGACCTTCAGCGGCGGGCCGTCGATCTCGGAGACCTCGAGGCGGGCGGGGCCGGGGGCGGCGCCGACCACATTGACCGTGCCGCCCGCGATCTGGACGTCGAGCGTGGACACCGGGTCGTCGAGGGTGAGCTTCTGTGGCGCGTTGATCGACCACTGTGATCGGGCTGACATCCCTGGCCTCCCCTGGCTGGACGTGCGATGCGCCCTCTGGACGCAACATATCGTGTCTCCTGCACAACACGATATATCGCGGCCACGCGGAGTCAAGCCTGTCCAGCCCGGCCAGCCTGTCCAGCCTGTCCAGCCTGTCCAGCCCGGCCAGCCCGGCCCGTCCGGTGCGGCCCCGGATCCGGTACGGCCCCGGATCTGGGGTCGGGGGTGGTGACGGGCCTGGGGCCGGGGTGGCGATGGACCGCCTCCGGTACCCCGCGCGCCCGTGCACAATCGCACGAGGTGGTGGAAGATGCATGGCGCAGCCATCGTTTTCTGTGGGGCGAAGCGCACTTTTTGAAGAAACTCCTCCGGCCTGGGAATTTGCGCTTGAGCTTCGCTAGAGTCCTGGTAGAGCGTCATGGAGACATATGTTCGGGACTGTTACCTTCGTGGCCTCAGAATCGGGAAGGAAGAGGGGCCGTGGGGGAATGACGTCACCACCCTTGAATACCTCGGTACCACAGGAAGACGCGGAGCCGAACTCGGTTGCCCGGCTGTTGTTGCGGGCGGCGCGCGACCATGCCCATTCGGGGGTGCGCTATCTGGTCGGGCCCACCGCGAGTGAATCCGTGCGGCAGTCCTATCCGGAACTTCTGGAATCGGCGCTCGGACTCCTCTCCGCACTCCGTGACCGGGGATTGCGACCGCGGGACAAGGTGGCCCTGCTGCTGGACCGCCAGCCGGAATTCCTGACGGTTTTCTGGGCCTGTCTGCTGGGCGGCTTCGTGCCCTGCCCGATGGTTCCGGTCTCCGGCGACCCGGCCCGCTGGGCGGCCCAACTCACCCACGTCAACGAGCTGTTGGACGGACCGCTGCTGGTGACCACCGAGGCGACGCGGGCCGAGCTGCCCGAGGTGCCCGGGCTCGCGGTGGCCGTCGTGGAGGAGCTGCGGGCGGCCGAGGGCGCCTCCGGCGCCGAGCCCGGGCAGCCGCCCGCCGTGCACTCCGCGGCCCCGGACGACCTCGCCCTGCTGGTGCTGACCTCCGGTTCCACCGGGAATTCCAAAGCGGTCATGCTGACCCATGGAAATATCCTGGCGTCGATGGCCGGAAAGGCGGAGAAGCAGCGGCTCACCGCCGCCGACACCACCTTCAACTGGATTTCCTACGACCATGTGGCCGCGCTCCTCGAAGCGCATATGCTGCCGCTTTACGTGGGCGCCCAGCAATTGCATGCGGAAGCCGCGGTCATTCTCGAGGAGCCGCTGCGGTTCCTCCGGATCATATCCCGCCACAAGGTCACGATGACCTTTACGCCGAACTTCCTCCTCGGTCCGCTCAATTCCTCCGTCCATGAGATAGCGGAGGAGATATCGGCGGGCGGCGAAGGGCTCGATCTGAGCGCGCTGCGCCATATCGTCAGCGGCGGTGAGGCGAATGTCGTCGCGACCGGCGAGGCATTCCTGGCGCATTACGCCCCGTACGGTCTGCGGGAGTCCGCGCTCTGGCCCGCCTTCGGCATGACGGAGACCTGCGCGGGCAGCATCTACAACCGCGCGTTCCCGGCTACCGACGCGGGCCAGGAGTTCGCCAACCTCGGCACCCCCGTCGAGGGGCTGCGGATCCGGGTCGCCGACGACGACCACCAGGCGCTGCCCGCGGGCGAAATCGGCGAGCTCCAGCTCAGCGGCCCGATGATCACCCCCGGCTACTACAACAACGACGCGGCCACCGAGGAAGCCTTCACCCCCGACGGCTGGTTCCGCAGCGGCGACCTGGGCCGGATCGACGAGGGCCGGCTGACCCTCGTCGGCCGCAGCAAGGACAGCGTCATCGTCAATGGCGTCAACTACTTCAGCCATGAGATAGAGGCCGCCCTGGAACAGCTCGACGATGTCGCCGGCGGCTATGTCGCGGCGTTCCCGACCCGCCGCCCCGGCAGCGACACCGAACAGCTGGTCATCGCCGTCAGCCCCGAGCCGGCGGACCACGACGAGGCCGGGCTGCACCGCATGATCACCGCGGTGCGCTCCACCGTCGTGATCCACTGGGGCTTCCGGCCCTCCCTCATCCTGCCGCTGCCCAAGGACGCCTTCCCCAAGACCAGCCTCGGCAAGACGCTGCGCCGCCGGATGCGCCAGCGCCTGGAGTCCGGCGGATACGACGACGTCATCGAGCGGGTCGCGGAGCTGACCACCCGCCGGCTCGGCGGCCACACCCCGCCCGAGGGCGAGACCGAGCGGATCCTGGCCGAGATCTACGCCGAGATGTTCGACACCACCGCCGACCGGATCAGCGCCACCGCCGGCTTCTTCGACCTCGGCGGCACCTCGCTGGACATCCTGCGGCTGCGGCGCCAGGTCCACCGGCGCCTGGGGGTCGCGGATCTGCCGGTCATCACGGTGCTCACGGCGCCGTCGGTACGGCAGCTCGCCGCCCGGCTCGACGGCGGCGGCGCGCCCGGCCGCTCGGGGGTGTACGACCCGGTCGTACCGCTCCAGACCGGCGGCGAGAAGACCCCGCTCTTCTGCGTCCACCCCGGCGTCGGCGAGGTCCTGGTCTTCGTCAACCTCGCCAAGTACTTCGTCGGCGACCGGCCGTTCTACGCGCTGCGCGCCCGGGGCTTCAACGAGGGCGAGAAGCCCTTCACCAGCTTCGAGGAGATGGTGGAGTGCTATGTGGAGGCCATCCGCGCCCGCCAGCCGCACGGCCCCTACGCCGTGGCCGGATACTCCTACGGCGGCGCCGTGGCCTTCGAGATCGCCAAGGCGCTCGAGGCCCAGGGCGAGCGGGTCGACTTCGTCGGCAGCTTCAACCTTCCACCGCACATCAAGTACCGCATGGACGAACTCGACTTCATCGAGACCGCGACCAACCTCGCCTTCTTCCTCGATCTGATCAACAAGAAGCAGTCGCTCGACCTCCCCGCCGAACTGCGCCCGCTGTCCCAGGAGGAGCAGCTCGCGCATCTGCTGCGGATCGCCCCGCCGGCCCGGCTGGACGAACTCGACCTGGACCTGGACACGTTCACCGCCTGGGCGGAGCTGGCCCATGGCCTCACCACCCTGGGGCGCGACTACCACCCCAGCGGCACCACCCGGTCCATGACGGTCTTCTACGCGATCCCGCTGCGCGGCACCAAGGAGGACTGGCTGGCCAACGAGCTGCGCCGGTGGGACGACTACACCACCGAGCCCAACCGGTATCTGGAGGTACCCGGTGAGCACTACACACTGATGGGCCCGCGGCATGTCGCGGCCTTCCAGGCGGTACTGCGCAGGGAACTCGACCGCGCGCTGGAGGACGCCGACCGGGCCCGGACCACGGGCCGGTCCTAGCCCCGTAAGGTCCGGCACAAGGACCCGACCGGGCCAGGTACGGGCCCGACAGGGCCAGGTACGGGCCGACAGGGCCAGGCACGGGCCCGACAGGGCCAGGCACAAGGAGAAGAGCAGGGTGGAAGGCAAGAAGATCCTGGTCACCGGCGGCACCGGGCAGGTCGCCCGGCCGGTGGCCGAGGCGCTGGCCGAGCGCAACGAGGTGTGGTGTCTGGGCCGGTTCGGCACCCCCGGTGTCGAGAAGGAGCTGAACGACCAGGGGATCACCACGTTCCGCTGGGACATGAACGACCCGCGCGAGGCGGCGTACGAGGGGCTGCCCGACGACTTCACCCATGTCTTCCACTCGGCGGTGCGCCGCGGTGAGGACGGCGACGTCAACGCGGCCATCGAGGTCAACTCGGTGGCCACCGGGCGGCTGATGTCCCACTGCCGGACGGCGGAGGCGTTCCTCTTCGTCTCCACCGGGGCGCTCTACAAGCGGCAGACCCTCGACCACGCGTACACCGAGGACGACCCGGTGGACGGAGTGGCCGACTGGCTGCCCGCCTACCCGGTGGGCAAGATCGCCGCGGAGGGCGCGGTACGGGCGTTCGCCCAGGTGCTGAACCTGCCGACGACCATCGCCCGGCTCAACATCGCCTACGGCCCCGGCGGCTACGGCGGGGTGCCGATGCTCTACTTCAAGCGGATGCTCGCGGGCGAGCCGATACCGGTGCCCATGGAGGGCCAGAACTGGTGCTCACTCCTCCACACCGACGATCTCATCGCCCACGTCCCCCCTCTGTGGCGGGCGGCGTCGACCCCGGCCACGCTGGTCAACTGGGGCGGGGACGAGGCGGTCGGGATGACCGACTGCGTGCGCCACCTGGAGGAGCTCACCGGGGTCACCGCCCGGCTCGTCCCGAGCGAGGTCACCCGGGAGACGTACCACTTCGACCCCACGCGGCGGCGGGAGATCACCGGTCCCTGCCGGGTGCCGTGGCGCGAGGGCGTACGGCGCACGCTCCAGGCGCTCCACCCCGATCACCTTCCGTCCTGAGCCGCGGCACACCGCCGTCCGAGGAGTGGCTACCACCATGGCATCACCAAACATCGAGGCCATCCGCGCCTCCTACGCGGGTTTCCGCGACCGCGACATCGAGGGGATCCTCTCGGGCATGCACCCCGATGTGGAGTGGGTGCATCCGGAGGGGATGGCCAAGTACGGGCTCGGCGGCACCAAGCTGGGCCATGCGGGCATCAAGGAGTTCCTCGCCCATGTGCCGAACGTGCTGGGCGGGATGAAGCTCGAGCCGAAGGAATTCATCGAACAGGGCGACCGGGTCGTGGTCTTCGGCACCCGTGAGGTGACCTCGCTGAGCGGGAGGACCGTGACGCTGGACTTCGTCCACTCGTGGACGATGCGGGACGGCAGGGCGACGAGGATGGAGGACATCTTCGACACCGTGGCGTTCCACGAACTGATCGAGAGCTGACCGGAATCGCACGGCGGCCGTCCGCTTTCGCGCCGAGAAGGCACGGGAGCGGACGGCTGTTCTTCCGGAAGCGGTATCAGACCGTACGGAAGACCTCTTCGTACTCCAGGCGCGGCAGCCGCCCCATCCAGGCGTCCGGACCCGGCTTGCCGATGTTCACCACACAGACCGCCGCGTGCCGCCCGTCCTCGAAGAACTCCTTGGAGACGGCCGCGTGGTCGAAGCCGATCATGGGTCCGGCGGCCAGCCCCGCGGCGCGCACGCCCAGGATGAAATAGCCCACCTGGAGCGCGGTGTTGAACCGCGCCGACCCCTCCCGGACCTCCGGGTCGGCGAAGATCGCTTGCGGGTTCTCCATGAACGGCACCAGCCGCGGCAGCTCCTCGTGGAAGTCCAGGTCCGCGGCGAGCACCGCCACCAGCGGGGCCTTGGCCGTCTTCTCCTGGTTCCGCCCCGTCATGAGCGACACCAGCCGGGCGCGCGCCTCCTCCGAGCGCACCAGCACCACCCGCAGCGGCTGCTGGTTCATCGAGGTGGGGGCGTACTTGACCAGTTCGTGGATCGCGCGGACCTGCTCGTCCGTCACCGGCTCGTCGGTGAAGGTGTTGGCCGTACGGGCCTCCAGGAACAGCTGCCGCTGTGCCTCCGGCGCCAGGGTGAGAGGGCTCAGGGCCTCGCTGCTCTCCGGTGCGCTCATGGAGCTCTCCTTGTGAAGCGGTGGTGGAACGACGTGATTCGCCGATGAATTAATTGGACTAGACGGGCTAGTCCACTGCGGTGAACGAAGGCTAGACTCACAAGTCCATCGAGGGCAAGACCGGCTTGGAGCGAGGAGGTTGGGCGGTTGCGGACGGACAGCGGTCCCCGGCGCGGCGCGGCGGGACGGCCCGTGGGCCCCCAGCCCGCCAAGCGGCAGGCGATATTGGAGGCGGCGGTGGCCGTCTTCCTGCGCGAGGGGTACGACCGGGCGAGCGTGGACGTCATCGCGGACGAGGCCCGCGTGTCCAAGCAGACCGTCTACAACCACTTCGGCGACAAGGAACGGCTGTTCATCGCCGCCGTCGAGGAGGAGCGGGAGCGGGTGGCGGCCGGATTCGCCGCCGGTTCCCCGTACGCCCTCGGGCCCGACGGCGCCGGGACCCCCGAGGCGTACGACCGCGGCGACGCCCGCAGCGCGCTGCTCGCCTTCGGCCACCGGGTGCTCGCCGTCCTGCTCGACGCGCGGGCCTCCGCGCTGCGCCGCCTGGTCATCGCCGAGGTCGCCCGCCACCCCTCGCTGCGCCCCGCGTGCGCGGAGGGAGAGCCCCAGCAGCTGGTGACGTACCTCGCCGGGATGCTCGGCCGGCGCACCGGCAACGGTGAGCTGAGTGTGCCGGATCCGGCCACCGCCGCCCGCCAGTTCGTGGCCCTGATCATCCAACAGGGGCTCTACCAGTCGATGTACGGCACCCGCCCGCTCGCCGAGGACGAGGCCACGGCCGTCTGCGAGAGCGCTGCCGACCTGCTCGTCCGTGCGTACCGCCCATGAAGCCCGAAGAGAGGTGCCACCCATGCGGGTGAGCGTGCTCGGACCGCTGACACTCGGCCTCGGCGCCCGGTCCGGAGTGCCCAGCGCGATGAAGCCGCGCAAGGTGCTGTCCCTGCTGCTGCTCAACGCCGGCCGGATGGTTCCGGTGCAGTCGCTGATGGCCGAGCTGTGGGGCGATCAGCCGCCGCGCACCGGGCTGACCACGCTCCAGACGTACATCCTGCATCTGCGCAAGCTGCTCGCCGAGGGGCTGGGGATGTCGTCGGCCGCCGTCACCCGGGATGTGCTGCAGACCCGGCCCGGGGGCTACGCCATGGTGGTGAGCCCGGGCGAGCTCGACGTCCATGAGTACCGCGACCTCGTCGCCGAGGGCGAGGGCGCGCTGGAGGCCGGCGACGAGCGGACGGCGGACACCTCCTTCCGGCGGGCGCTGGCCCTCTGGCAGGGCCCGGCCCTGGTCGACGTCACCCCGCACGGGCGGCCGCTGCAGGCGGAGGTCGCCCGGCTGGAGCAGTCCCGGCTCACGGTGACCGAGCGCGGCATCGAGACCCGGCTGCGGCTCGGCGGCCACCTGGAGGTGCTGAGCGACCTCGCCTCGCTGGTCGTGGAGCACCGCTTCCACGAGGGCCTGCACGGTCAGTACATGCTCGCCCTCCACCGCTCCGGCCAGCGCACCCGCGCCCTGACGGTCTACCAGCGGCTGCGGACGGCGATGACGGAGGAGCTGGGGCTCGAGCCCTCGGCGAAGCTCCAGCGGCTCCAGCAGGCGGTGCTGGTGTCCGACCCCCGGCTGGACCAGGAGGCGGGGGCGCCGGGGCGGGGTCCGGTGGTGGCGTGAGGGGCGGCCGGTAGGGCGGCGCGGCCCTGCGGAACGCGCGGCCCTCGGGGCGTTGTGGCCTCGGACGTAGGTGGCGGCGCTCAGACGTGGCGGCGCTCAGACGTGGTGGCCCTCAGACGTGGTGGCCCTCAGGCGTGGTGGCGCTCAGACGTGGTGGTGCTCAGACGTACGTGGTGGCCTCAGACATGGTGGCCCTCAGGCGTACGCCGTGGCCCTCAGACGTCGTCGTCTTCCTCGTCGAGCCGGGCCAGCCAGGTCGCCAGCCGCTCCACCGGGACCTCGAAGTCCGGGTTCAGGTCGACGAACGTCCGCAGCTGCTCGGCGAGCCACTCGAAGGTGACCTCCTCATCGCCGCGCCGCTGCTCCAGCTCCTCGATACCGCGATCGGTGAAGTACAAGGGTCGCTCCGGAAGGGTGGTGTGGATCTACCCGCCCAGGATATGCGGCCCCGCACCCCGAGGAGCGACCCGAGGGCCGCCGGGGTTGACGTTGACGCAGGCGTCAATGTTTACGGTGCGTCGACATGACCGACATGACAGCAGCGCACTTTTCCGGCAGAGCAGTGATCGTCACCGGCGGGGGCACGGGGATCGGGCGGGCCACCGCGCGGACCTTCGCCGAGCAGGGCGCCCAGGTCCTGGTGGTCGGCCGCACGGCGGCCCGGCTCGCCGAGACGGCCGCCGACGCCCCGGGCATCCGGCCGCTGGCGGCCGACATCGCGGCCCCCGGCGCCGCCGAGTTGATCGTGAACACCGCGATGGAGGCGTTCGGCCGCGTCGATGTGCTGGTCAACAACGCCGCCGTGGTCCGGCAGACGCCGCTCGGGGACATCCGGCGGGAGGCCGTCGAGGAGATGCTGGCCGTCAATCTGCTCGCCCCGATGTACCTCACCCAGGCCGCGCTCCCGCGGCTGAGCGAGAGCGCGGGCGTTGTGATCAACGTCAGTACGGCCATCGGCCAGCGCGGCTGGCCGATGGCCGGCACGGAGCTGTACGCCGCGCTGAAGGCCGCTCTGGACACGCTGACGCGCAGCTGGGCCGTCCAACTCGCCCCGAGCGGGGTGCGCGTGGCCGCCGTGGCCCCCGGCCCCATCGCCACCGGGATCGGGCATCACCAGGGGCTCGACGCCGAGCAGGTCGACGCCCTGCGGACGACCCTGATCGAGCATGTGCCGCTGGGGCGGCTCGGCCGGGCGGAGGAGGTCGCCTTCTGGATCACCCAGCTTGCCCGGCCCGAGGCGGGCTACACCACGGGGGTCGTCCTGCCGGTGGACGGCGGGGCGCTGGTCGGCTAGGCGCGGACCGGCGGTTCTTTCCCCTCCCCGCCCCTTCCCGATACCAGGGGCTCCGCCCCCGGGCCCCCGGCCCCCGGCCTCCGGGCTCTGGGCTCCGGCCTCCGGGCGCTGGGCTCCGCCCCCGGCCCCCGGCCCCCGGCCTCCGGGCTCTGGGCTCCGGCCTCCGGGCGCTGGGCTCCGCCCCCGGCCCCCGGCCCCCGGCC
>NZ_JACVYG010000254.1:0-340 GCF_014712245.1 Streptomyces sp. 5-10 | reverse complement strand
GATGTCGTCCAGCCCGCCACCTTCGCCGTCGTCGTCTCCCTCGCCGCCCTCTGGCAATCCGTAGGCATCCACCCCGACGCCGTCATCGGCCACTCCCAAGGCGAGATCGCCGCCGCCTGCGTCGCCGGACACCTCACCCTCCCCACCGCCGCCAAAATCGTCGCCCTGCGCAGCCAGACCATCGCCCACCACCTCGCCGGACACGGCGGCATGATGTCCGTCCTCACCTCACGAGCAGAGGCCGAGGACACACTGACCCCGTGGCAGGGCCGACTCTGGATCGCCGCCCACAACAGCCCCAACGCCACCGTCATCGCAGGCGACACCGACGCCCTCCACG
>NZ_JACVYG010000253.1:0-341 GCF_014712245.1 Streptomyces sp. 5-10 | reverse complement strand
CCCAGAACCACCGCCCGGTGCTCGAAGACCGCACGGGAGCTCACCAGAGCACGCCCCACACCCACCGCATCCACGCCACCACCATCAGCCTGAGCAGAGCGCACATACTCCAGCAGCCGACCTGCCTGAGCGGCCAACGCCCCCGCACTACGCCCCGACACCACCCACGGCACCACCACAGGCGCCACATCCTCGCCATCGGGTAGCTCACGAGCCAACGTCGGCTCCACCAGCGCCTGGACCGCCGGTGCTTCCTCGAGGATGACGTGGGCATTGGTCCCGGACACGCCGAAGGAGGACACACCAGCCCGCCGCACCCGCTCCCCACGCGGCCAAGCCAC
>NZ_JACVYG010000252.1:0-343 GCF_014712245.1 Streptomyces sp. 5-10 | reverse complement strand
TTCGGAAATCGCATGGCTGATTCCGGTGGTACTGACGACGATGAAGTAGTTATAGCTGCTTTCAAATCCTTTGATGATGGTGGCACCATCGACAGTGAAAAATTCAGGCATGCTTTGATGACCTGGGGCGAGAAATTCAGCGCCAAAGAAGTTGATGATGCCTTTGATGCAATGGACATCGATGACAATGGAAGAATTGACACCCAAGCACTCATTACCCTTCTCACTGCTGCTCAAGAGGAAGGTGAAGAAGGTGGTGAAGCAGCCTAAGATAATCGAAAAATCATTCATCAAGTTCATAATTTCATTTGAAACACAAAACATCATAGTTCACTGTTGAAGG
>NZ_JACVYG010000251.1:0-357 GCF_014712245.1 Streptomyces sp. 5-10 | reverse complement strand
TGCTCCAGCTAGTCAATGGAATCAACCACAACCAGCATGGAACCAAGGTAACCAATGGAACCACGGTAACCAGTGGAATCAAGGAAACCAGTGGAACCCAGCTCCAGTACCACAGTGGAATTCAGGTGCCCAAAACGCTCTGGATAGAGGCGAATACACTGGTGACGGAGATTACAAAGGTGAAGGACTTGCTGAAGCTGGTGCTTATGGAAGAGTAGACGGACCCGAAACTTGGACCAACCCCGCCAACCAAGGAAACCAATGGAACCAGGGTGGTCAATGGAACCAAGGTGGTCAATGGAACCAACCAGCTGCACATGCCGTTCCAGCTCAGATCCCAGCTGGAGTTGACCCTGG
>NZ_JACVYG010000250.1:0-364 GCF_014712245.1 Streptomyces sp. 5-10 | reverse complement strand
CCAGCGGCACCATATCCGGCGTAATCACCGCACTGTCCTCGGCAATGAGATTCGGCGGAACCACCACCGCCCCCGAACCAGCACCCATCGCCACCGCGAAATCCGCCACCGTCGGCGCCTCGAACAACGTACGCACATCCGTTTCCACGCCCAGAATACGGATCTGCTCCACCAGCGTCACCGCCAGCAGCGAATGCCCACCCAGCTCGAAGAAATTGTCATGGCGGCCGACCCGCTCAACCCGAAGAGCCCGAGCCCACACCTCGGCCAGCAGCGTCTCCCTCTCCCCGACCGGAACCTCGTAGGCGCGGGACGCATAGGCCTCGCCCTCCGGCTCCGGCAGCGCACGCCGGTCCACCTTCCC
>NZ_JACVYG010000249.1:0-365 GCF_014712245.1 Streptomyces sp. 5-10 | reverse complement strand
TGGGTGGGGTCCGGGTGGTAGAGCTTGTCGAGGTCCCAGTCCCGGTCCTGAGGGAAGCCGGAGAGCGCGTCGCGCTGCTCGATGACCAATCGCCACAGTTCCTCGGGGGTGTTGACTCCGCCGGGCAGACGGCAGGCCATGCCCACGACGGCGATCGGCTCGTCGGGGTTGACCGCCAGTCCCGTGGGGACGGCTGCGGCGCCGGCCGCCGTGTCGCCGAGCTCCTCGACCAGGTGACGGGCGAGCGCCAGCGGGGTCGGATAGTCGAAGACGACGGTGGCGGCCAGGTTGAGGCCGGTGGCCTCGCGCAGCCGGTTGCGCAACTCGACCAAGGTGAGCGAGTCGAAACCGGCGTCCCGGAACGC
>NZ_JACVYG010000248.1:0-372 GCF_014712245.1 Streptomyces sp. 5-10 | reverse complement strand
GATCGTGGTTGGGATCTGGGTTCTTTGGTGGATGTGACGGGGGGGCGTCCTGATTCGAGTTATGTGGATCAGGGTGGGTTTTTGTATGGGGCGGGGGAGTTCGATCCCGGGTTCTTTGGTATCAGTCCGAATGAGGCGTTGACGATGGATCCTCAGCAGCGGTTGTTGTTGGAGGTTTCGTGGGAGGCGTTGGAGCGGGCCGGGGTGGATCCTCGTGGTCTGCGTGGCAGTTCGACCGGTGTGTTCGCCGGGATGATGTATCACGACTATGTCTTCAACAGTGCGTCGGGGGCGATCGCGTCGGGGCGTGTGTCGTATGTGCTGGGCCTGGAGGGGCCGTCTTTGACGGTTGATACGGCGTGTTCGTCGTCG
>NZ_JACVYG010000247.1:0-391 GCF_014712245.1 Streptomyces sp. 5-10 | reverse complement strand
GTAGGGCGCCGGGGCGTGGCGCCCCGGCCCTGAGCGGCTGTCACTCCTCCAGGTCCGCCCACTCGGCTTCGAGATCGCTCTCAAGGTTGTCGATGTCGTGTTGGGTGAGGGTGAGGAGGGGGAGGTCGGAGGGGGTGTGGCCGCCGGTGTGGTGTTGGGTGTGGGTGGTGAGGGCTTTGAGTGCGGTGTGCCAGTGGTGGGCGAGTTGGGTGATGTGGTGGGTGGTGTGGTGGTGGGGGTTGTAGGTGAAGGTGGTGGTGAGTTGGGGTCCGTGGGGGGTGTCTTGGGTGTGGGCGTTGATTTCGAGGGGGGTGTGGTGGAGTTGGTGGGGGTCGGTGTTGCCGTTGAGGGGGGTGGTTTCGGGTGCGTGGGGCCAGGGTTGGGTGGTGGT
>NZ_JACVYG010000246.1:0-393 GCF_014712245.1 Streptomyces sp. 5-10 | reverse complement strand
CGTAATTCACGTCTCGGCAGATGTGGGCGACGGAGGAGAAGGCTGTTGAAATGTCAGCTGTGTAGTGTATTGCAAGAAATAGTCCTGTTAGGATTTGTGTGATAAGGCAGAGGCCTAGGAGTGAGCCAAAATTTCATCACACGGAGATGTTGGAAGGCGTGGGGAGGTCAATGAATGCTCCGTTAATAATTTTAAGTAGTGGGTGTGTTTTTCGGATGTTTGCCATTGGTTTTTATAGTTGAATTAACAACGGTGGTTTTTCAAGTCATTGGTCTTGGTTAGAGTCCGAGTAAAAATTATGTTTTATTTTACTTTTTTAGTTTTAATTGGGTTAGTTTTGGGTTTGGTGGGGGTAGCTTCGAATCCTGCCCCTTATTTTGCGGCTTTAGGGTT
>NZ_JACVYG010000245.1:0-399 GCF_014712245.1 Streptomyces sp. 5-10 | reverse complement strand
TCCCCAAACGCTGCGCACCCTGACCCGTGAACACCCACGCCGACTTCGCGGGCCCGCGCACCTGCCCACGATGCGCGCCCCGTGCCGGCTCGTCGTTGGCCAGGGCGCATAGGCCGCTCATCAACTCGTCGCGGTTTCCGGCGATGAGCGCCACTCGTTCGTCGAAGGAGACGCGGGTGGTCGCCAGGGAGAACGCGACGTCGGCGGGGTCGAGGTCGGTCCGTCCGTCGAGGTGCGCGGCCAGCCTCCCGGCCTGCTCCTTGAGAGCCTCCCGGGTCTTGGCGGACAGCAGGTACGGGAGGGCGCCGCCGCTCGCCTCCTCCCTCTCCGACGCGCGGACCGGTTCTGCCTGTTCGAGGATGAGGTGCGCGTTGGTGCCGCTGACGCCGAAGGAGGAGA
>NZ_JACVYG010000025.1:0-137911 GCF_014712245.1 Streptomyces sp. 5-10 | reverse complement strand
CGGCCGGCGGTGCGGCACGCGCGGAAGCCGGCCGGGCGCGGCCGTCCGTCATCGGATGTGGCGGCTCCAGCGGGGGCCGACCTCGGCCCAGGCGCGGCCCCACTCCTGGGCGCGGGCGCGGTCCAGGCGCCAGCGCGCCACGCCGCGTCCGGCCAGCGACACCGCGCCCACGCCCGCCGCGGCGGACGTCCCGGCGAGCACCGCGCGGGTGGCGATCTGCTCGGGGGTGGGCGGCCGCTGGACCAGGCGACCCCGGCCGTCGGTCCAGATCTCGGTGGCGGTGCCCGCCTTGCTCCCCTCGTGCACCCGTGCCGTACCGGTGTGGACGGCGCCGTCCGGGCCGGTCCACCGGACGATCGCGCGCACCTGGCCGGTGGTGGAGCCGTCGGCGGCGGGCTGTGCGACGGGCGCGTCCTCCTTGAGCACCGCGGGCACCCGGTGCCGGTCCGCCCGCTCCTGCCGCAGCGACGCGTCCACGGCGGTGCCCGCGGCCACCCCGGCCGCCGGGCCGCCGACCGCCATCACCAGGCCGGTCACGAGCACGACCCACGCCTCGATCACGTCCGAGCGGCGTCTGAGCGGATTGCGCCGCCACCGCCACAACCGCCGCCCCCGCACTTCCGTGCCCATGCCGCGACCGTCGCACGCGCGGGGAGGGCGGGACGAGGGCCGGGCAGCCCCCTTGGGGGCCCGTTCGGCCCTGGTACCGCGCTGACCTGCTGCGCCAGGATTCCCACCGGGGGCCGGGCGTACGGCGGACGAACGGTGCGAGAGCCCATGACCGAGACCGAGACGACACGAGCGACACCGGCGACGCCCATCAGGGTGTTCGTCCTCGACGACCATGAGGTCGTCCGGCGCGGACTGCACGACCTGCTGGACGCCGAACCGGACATCGAGGTCGTCGGCGACGCCGGGACCGTGGACCACGCGATGGCCCGGGGCCCGGCGCTGCGGCCCGACGTTGCCATCCTGGACGTCCGGCTGCCGGACGGGGACGGCATCACGGTCTGCCGTGAGCTGCGCTCCCGTATGCCGGGTCTGGCCTGTCTGATGCTGACCTCGTTCGACGACGACGATGCCCTGCTGGACGCGATCATGGCCGGGGCGGCGGGCTATGTGCTCAAGCAGATCAAGGGGTCGGACCTGGTCTCGGCGGTGCGCACCGTGGCCTCCGGCCAGTCGATGCTGGACCCGGCCACCACCGCCCGGCTGATGAGCACCCTGCGGGGCGATACCGCCCCGCAGGAGCCGAGGGACGAGGTGCTGGCCGGGCTGTCCCCGCGCGAGCGGGAGATCCTGGTGCTCATCGGGGACGGGCTCACCAACCGGCAGATCGGCAAACGGCTCTTCCTGTCCGAGAAGACGGTCAAGAACCACATCTCCCGGCTGCTGGCCAAGCTGGGCGTGGAGCGCCGCATCCAGGCGGCGGTGCTGGCGACCCACTCGGCTCCGGGCCCCGCCGACGAGCACCCGCGATGACCCGGGGCCCGCCCGGGGGCCGTAGAGGCCCGCCCGGGGGCCGTAGAGGCCCGCCCGGGGGCCGTAGGGCCCCGCCCGTACCCCTGACGAACGTACCCCTGACGAACCAGCCACCGACGGCCCACCGGCGAGGAGAGGACCCCGATGCAGCCCGCAATGCTCGACGCGGCGATCCTGGAGAAGCTCATCTCCGCGGCCGTGGCCGCTCCCTCGATCCACAACGCCCAGCCCTGGCGCTACCGCCTGAACCCCGACACCGTCTCCCTGGAGGTGCGGGCCGCCCCCGAGCGGGCGCCGCGGTACGCCGATCCGTTGGGCCGGGCGCTGAGCGTCTCCGCCGGGGCCGCCGTGTTCAACCTGCGGGTCGCCGTGGCCCACTTCGGCTGGGAGCCGGTGGTCCAGCTGCTGCCGTACCGGTCGCAGCCCGATCTGCTGGCCACGGTGCGCCTGGCCGCGTCGCCCGCCGACCGCGCCGGGCGCTACGACGACGGACACGACGACCTGTACGACGTCATCTGGCGGCGGCACAGCAGCCGCTCCCCGTACTCCGCGCGCCGGCTGCCCGCGCGGGTGCTGTGCGACCTGACGGAGGCGGCGCGCGGAGACGGGGCCACGCTGCGGCTGGCGGACCCCGAGGAGACCGCATGGCTGCTGCGGCTGACCGCCGAGGCGGAGCGGCGCGTCTCCGGGGATCCGCGCCGGCTCGCCGAGAGCCGCAGCTGGGTCCGCGACACCGGGCCGTACGGAATCCCCCCGGCCGTCCCCCCGGCCGCCCTCGGCCCACGGGACGCCACCGGGCGGCTGCCGATGCGCGGCTACCTCGGCCCGCGGCCGGACGGCAGCTGGGGCGACGACCGGCCCACCACTCCGTTCGCGACCCAGCCGGCCATCGCCGTGCTGGCCACGGACCAGGACCGGCGCACCGACTGGCTGCGGGCCGGGCAGGCGCTGGAACACGTCCTGCTGCTGGCGACCTCGCACGCGGTCCGGGCGTCCCTGCTGCACCAGGCGCTGGAGTGGTCGGACCTGCGGTGGTCGCTGAGCGGCGCCCACCCGGCGCCCGGCCATGTGCAGATGCTGATCCGGCTGGGTTACGGACCGGTGGGCCCGGCCACGCCGCGCGACGCGACGGCCGAGGCCCTGGACGGACGCCGCTGACGCGGCCCGGGCCCCGCTTGTCGCCCAGCCACGGCCACCGCCACCGCCCAGGCACGCGCCGCCACCCGCCGAGGCAGGTCACCGCCGACCGCCGCGCCACGGCTTGTCGCTGTCCGCCGCGCCACGGCCCAGCCCGCGCCGCGCCACGGGCCACCGCTCATCGCCGCGCCACTGGGCGTCGCCCCACACCCCGGCCCGGCCACCGCCTACCGCTCCGGCAGCGGTACGCCCCACACCAGGCGGGTGCCGCCGCCCGGCGGCTCGCCGAGTTCCAGCTCACCGCCGAGCTTCTCGGCGCGCTCGGCCATGTTCCGCAGGCCGCTGCGACGGCCGCCCTCGGGGATGCCCACCCCGTCGTCCGTGACCGTGAGGGTCAGCCGCCCGGACGCCACGATCAGGGAGATCTCGGCGGCGTCGGCCCGTGCGTGCCGGGCGACGTTCGACAGCGCCTCGGCCAGCACGGCGACCATGTCGTCCGCGACCGAGCGCGGCACATCGGTGTCGACCAGGCCCTCGGTGCGCAGCGAGGGGGTGAAGCCGAGCGCGGGCACGGCCTCCTCGATGGTCTTGGCGGTACGGACCCGCAGCCCCTGGACGGCGGGGCCCGCCTCGTGCGAGCGCAGCCCGAAGATCGTCGAGCGGATGATCTTGATGGTGTCGTCCAGGTCGTCCACCACCCGCAGCAGCCGTTCGGAGCCCTCCGGGTGCTGGACGAACCGCAGCGTGGACTGCAGCGTCATCCCGGCGGCGAAGAGCCGCTGGATGGCCAGGTCGTGCAGATCGCGGGCGATCCGGTCGCGGTCCTCGAGCAGGGCCAACTGCTCGGCGTCGCGCCGCCGCTCGGCAAGTTTCATCGCGATCGCCGCCTGGCCCGCGAAGCCCAGCAGGGTGTCGGTCTCGATCTGGGTGAAGGCGGGGCTGTCCACCACCCGGGCCAGCGAGAGCACCCCGCCCACCCCGTCCCTGGTCCGCATCGGCACCGCGACGGCCGGGCCGAGCCCGTCCCAGCGCTGCGGGCCGACCGTGATCCGCGGGTCGTTCTGGACATCGGTGCTGGTGACCGGCTCGGAGGCGGTGAAGGCCGCGCCCCCGAAGGTGCCCCGGCGGGGCAGCACCAGACCGCGGTGGGCCTCGGCGTCGGTCCCCGCCGCCAGCGCGACCTGCAGCTCGTCGGTGCCGGCCACCGGCAGCATCAGCACGCCGAGGTCGGCGGAGAGGATCCGGCGGGCGTGCTCGACGATCAGCTCCAGGACCCTGGTCTCGTCCACTCCGGACAGCAGGCTGTGGGTGACCTCGGCGTTCGCCTCCAGCCAGCGCTGGCGGTGCCGGGCCTCCTCGTACAGCCGGGCGTTCTCGATGGCCACCCCGGCGGCCACGGCGAGGGTGGACAGCACCGTCTCGTCCTCGCCGTCGAACTCCTTACCGCCGCGCTTCTCGGTGAGGTAGAGGTTGCCGAAGACCTCGTCGCGCACCCGGATGGGCACGCCGAGGAAGGACCGCATCGGCGGGTGGTTCGGCGGAAAGCCGTAGGAGGCCGGGTGCTCCGAGAGCTCGCCGAGCCGCAGCGGCTGGGGGTGGCGGATCAGCTCGCCGAGCAACCCGTGGCCCGCAGGCAGCCGCCCGATCGCCTCGGCCCGCTCCTTGCCGACGCCCACCGGCAGGAATTCGGCCAGCCGCTGGTCCTCGCCGATCACGCCCAGCGCCCCGTACTCGGCGTCCACCAGCACCACCGCGGCCTCGACGATCCTCCGCAGCACATGCGACAGATCCAGCTCCCGGCCGACCGAGAGGACCGCTTCCAGCAGGCTGTGCACCCGGTCCTGGGTGCCGCGCACCCCGTCGATGCGCACCTGCAGCTCTTCCAGCAGCTCGTCCAGCCGCAGCCGGGGCAGGTACTCCGTACTCCTCGCGCTCTCCATACCCACGGTGCCTCCGTCGGCCCACCGCGCTCGGCACGGCATCCCGCACCGCCCTCACTCCTTTCACGGTAGCCGCGCCGGGCCGGCAGTGAGTGCTGCGGGACATCTTGGCGCGAGGGGGTGCGTTGGCTAATGTTCGGGCCTGTTCGTTCTGGAGCGTTTCCAACCCCACAGAAGGGTGGACCACCAGATGCCCCGACGCCCCCGACGTCGCCTCCCCCTCCCCCGCTTCCCCGCGCTCCCCCGGCCCTCCCGGTTCCCCCGGCTCTCCCGGTTCCCCCGGCTCGCCGCCGTCGCCCTGGCCCTCGCGCTCGCCGTCCCCGCCTCCCCGGCGGCAGCGGCGGACGCCCCCGATCCCCCCGCGGATGCGTACGAACTGCTGGAGGACCCCGAGGTCACCGCGGTCGGACAGGAGCCCGCCCACGCCCGGCTGACCCCGTACGCCGACACCGCCGAGGCCCTCGAAGGCGGCACCAAGAGCCGCTGGACCGCCTCGCTGGACGGCACCTGGAAGCTCCACATGTCCGACCGCCCCGAGGAGGTGCCGAAGGACTTCTTCGCGGAGGGCTACGACACCTCCAAGGGCGGCTGGCGCAGTGTGAGCGTGCCGCACACCTGGCAGACCGACGGCCTGGACCATCCGGTGTTCCGGAACATCCCCACCGAGATGTATCCGGACGACCCCCCGAAGGTCCCGCACGACGTCAATCCGACCGGCGCCTACGTCAAGACCTTCGAGTTGCCCAAGAGCTGGGAGAAGCGCCGGACGTTCCTCCGCTTCGAGGGCGTCACCAGCGGCTATCTGGTGTGGGTGAACGGCTCCTACGCGGGCTACGACCAGGGCGGCTACACCCCCGCCGAGTTCGACATCAGCGACCGGCTGCACCCGGGCCGCAACACCATCGCGGTGCAGGTCCACCGCTGGGGTTCGGGGTCGCATCTGGAGGACTACGACCAGTGGCGGTTCTCCGGCATCTTCCGCTCGGTCGGGCTGTACTCCACCCCGGCCGACTATCTGCGGGACATCACCGTCAAGACCGATCTGGACAGCCAGTACCGCGACGCCCGGCTGACCGCCGAGGTCGAGGTGGCCGCCAAGGGCCCGGAGCGCTCGGGGGCCGACCGCAAGGTCCTCGGCACCCTCTACGACGCGCGCGGCCGCGAGGTGACAACGATGTCGGGAACGGTGAGCGGCAGCGGTGGCTCCACCACCCTCACCGCCGACGTGGCCAACCCGGCCAAGTGGACCGATGAGACGCCCCACCTCTACACCCTCGTCGTCCGGCTCACCGGCGCCGACGGCTCGGTCACCCACACCACCGCCCAACCCGTGGGCTTCCGCGAGATCGAGATCAAGGACAGACAGCTCCTCGTCAACGGGAAACGCATCCTCGTCAAGGGCGTCAACCGCTCCGAGACCGACCCCGACACCGGCCGCCACGCCACCCGGGAGCGCACCGCCTCGGACGTCTCGCTGATGAAGCAGCTCAACATCAACTCCGTGCGCACCTCGCACTACCCCTCGGATCCGTACCTCTACGAACTGGCCGACGCCCGCGGTCTGTGGATCGACGACGAGGTGGACATCGAGACCCATCACCACGACGCCTGTCCGGACGACTGCCTGGCCGAACGGCCCGAGTGGCAGGCGGCGTTCATGGACCGCCTCACCGCGATGTACGAACGGGACAAGAACCATCCCAGCGTGCTGATGTGGGACACCGGCAACGAGGCCGGACTGGGCAAGGCCCACTACGCGATGGCCGACTTCCTCGACCGCGAGGACCCGGCCCGGCCGGTCTACCACCAGCCCAACGTCCCGGACGGCGACGCCCCGTTCGCCGATGTCTGGGGCCCGCGCTACCCCTCCCCCTCGGGCCTGGAGGAGAAGGCGAAGGCCACCACCAAGCCGATCATCATGGGTGAGTACGCCCACGCCATGGGCAACTCGCTCGGCAACTTCCGGGAGTTCTGGGATGTGGTGCGGAAGTACCCCCAGGTCCAGGGCGGCTACATCTGGGACTGGGCGGAGCAGAACATCACCCAGCCACTGCTCACCACCCCCGACACCTCCGGCAACGACATCCTGTCGTACGTCTCCGGAAAGCCCGGTCTGGTGGCGGGCCACCGCGGCAAGGCGCTGGAGCTGTCCGGTCTTGACGACTTCGTGGAGGTCTACCGCGACGCCAAGCTGGACGCGGTGTCGGACGCGCTCACCCTGGACGCCTGGGTGAAGCCCGCCGACTGGACCGGCTCCTTCACCATGATCGCCAAGGGCGACCACAGCTATGCGCTGAAGATGCGCGACAAGGACACCCTGGAGTTCTCCGTCTACGGCGACGGGGACTGGCACACCGCCGCGGCCGATGTCCCCGCCGATTGGTACGGCTCATGGCACCGCGTCTCCGCCACCTACGACGGCCGGACGCTCCGGCTGCTCATCGACGGGAAGCAGACCGCGTCGGCCGACTGGACCGGCTCCGTCGGCTACTCCGCGCAGCCGGTGAACATCGGCCGCAACCCGGAGACCGACCAGGAGAACATCCGCACCCGGATGGCACACGGCACCGTCGACCAGGTCCGCGTCTACCACGAGGCGCTGAGCCCCGATCGGCTCGCCGCCGACCCCAGCGCGGACGCGGTGCTCGCGCTCGACTTCGACCGGCTCGACCGCGAGGGGGACTTCCTGTCCTACGGCGCCGGGACCGGCGGGGTCGACGGGGTGGTCTCGTCCGACCGCACCGTCCAGCCCGAGGCCCGCACCATGGCGGCCGTCCACGCCCCGATCCGGATCTCGGGCGACGAGGCCCGCGCGGGGCGGATCGAGGTGCGCAACGAGCGGTCCTTCACCGGCACCGGCGACCTCCGGCTGCGCTGGCGCGTCACCGAGGGCGCCCGCACCCTGGCCCAGGGCAGCCGCGGCCTCGGCCTCGCCCCCGGTGAGCGGAGCACCCTCCAACTGCCGAAGCCGCCCGCCAACCCCAGGGACGGCGACCGGCAGCTGACCGTGGAGGCGGTGCGGGCGGCGGACACGGCCTGGGCGAAGGCCGGAGACCGGGTGGCGGTCGAGCAGTTCGACATCGGCGGCCGCGGGCTCGCGGGCACGACACCGACGCGGACACCGGGGAAGGTGAAGGCCACCACCTCCGGCGACCGCCTCACGGTCACCGGCGACGGCTTCAGTTACGGCTTCGACCGGGCCGGTGGCGAGCTGGTCTCCATGAAGGCCGGTGGCCGGGAACTGCTCGGCTCCGGCCCCGAGCTGGACGCCTGGCGCGCCCCGGTCAGCAATGAGATCGGCTCCGAGGAGGGGCCCTGGCGCGAGGCGGGCCTGGACCGGCTGCGCACGAAGCCGGGCAAGGTCACGGTGGACGAGCGGAACGGCGAGGTCGTCGTCACCGTGCCCTCCTCGGCCGCCGCGCCCGGTGTGCGGGACTCCTCGTTCGCCCAGACCCTGCGGTACACCGTCAGCGGCACCGGGGAGCTGCGCCTCGACCACCGCGTGGAGGCCCGGGGCGCGGCGCGCAAGGTGCCCTATCTGCCGCGTATCGGGCTCTCGCTGCGCATACCCGACCGCTACGACCGGTTCAGCTGGTACGGGCGCGGGCCCCAGGAGAACTACAACGACCGTGAGGACGGCGCCCCCGTGGGGGTGTACTCCACGGACGTGGACGAGCAGTTCGCCGGGTACACCAAGCCGCAGGACTACGGGAACCACGAGGACGTCCGCTGGGCCTCGCTGTCCGACGGCAGCGGCGGGCTCCTGGTGTCCGGGGACTTCTCGGCCGGGGTGACCCCCTACACCGGGATCGACCGCGCCGCCTACCCGTTCGCCCTCCGCAAGGACCCTGAAGGCAACACCCTGCACCTGGACCACGCGGTGAGCGGGGTGAGCGAGACGTTCCACACCGTGCTGCCCGAGTACCAGGTGCGGCCCGCCAAGGAGTACGCCTACACCCTGCGGCTGCGCCCGCTGACCGGCGCCGAGGCCCGCACCGGCACCCCGCGCGGCCCGGTGGTCTGCGCCCCCGAGGCGAAGCTCACCGCCGCCGACACCACGGTGCCGGCGGGCGGCTCCACCTCGGCCGAGCTGACCGTCAGCAACCCCTGCGACACCCCGCTGCGCGACGTCACCGCCTCCTTCGGCCTGGCCGAAGGGTGGACCGCCGAGCCCGGCACCGTCGACCTCGGCGACCTCGCGGCGGGCCGGACCGCGACCGTACGGACCACGATCAGCCGTGGTGAGGGCAGCCCGGACGGTCCGCGGCCCGCCGTGGCCGATGTCCGCGCCACCTCGGCCGGAGGCGCGCGGGTGAGCGGCTCGGCGTCGGCCGAGATCGACGGCACACCTCCCCCGCCGCGCGGCGAGGTGGCGGTGTCCACGCTCGACTTCATCACCGCGGACAACGGCTGGGGCCCGGTCGAACGCGACCGCAGCAACGGCGAGTCCGCGCCGGGCGACGGCAAGACCCTCACCATCGACGGCACGGCCTACGAGCGCGGCCTCGGCACCCACGCCGACTCCACGGTCGAGGTCTTCCTGGGCGGCAACTGCTCGACGTTCACCGCGCGGACGGGCGTGGACGACGAGGTGGGGGCCGACGGCAGCGTCGTCTTCGAGGTCTACGCCGACGGCGAGCGGGTGTACCGGGGTGAGACGGTGCGCGGCTCGGACGCGGCCGTACCGGTGGAGGCCCGGGTCGAGGGCGCGCAGCGGCTCCGACTGCGGGTCACCGACGGCGGCGACGGCAACGCGCATGACCACGCCGACTGGGGAGCGGCCACGGTGCGCTGCGGAACGGGAGGGAAACGGTGAGATGACGGCGGGAGGGCGCGAGCCCCGNGGGAGGGAAACGGTGAGATGACGGCGGGAGGGCGCGAGCCCCGGTCATGCGCCGCCGGTGCCCGCGCCCTTCCCGCCCTCCCTGCCCTCCCTGCCCTTCCCGCCCTCGAACAGTTCCTCCAGCCGGTCCAGGAAGACCCGCTGCTTCGCCACCATCTTCCGGCGGCCCTCGTCCAGGCCGAACCAGGCGACCCGGTCGATCTCGGGGAACTCCCGCATCCGGCCGGAGCCCTTCGGCCACTCCATGGCGAAGGTGCCGGGGGTGATCCCCGCCGGGTCCAGGTCGCCCTCCAGCGCCCAGACGACGACCAGCTTGCCCCCGGTCTGGGTCACGGAGCCGAGCGGAACCGGCTCGCCGCCGGGCGGGGGCACGCCGAGCTCCTCCTGGAACTCCCGGCGCGCGGCGGCCTCCGGGGTCTCGTCCTCGTCGTACTCTCCCTTGGGCACCGTCCAGGCGCCCGCGTCCTTGGCGGCCCAGAACGGGCCGCCCATATGGGCGAGCAGAACCTCGACGGCCGGGCCCGCGCCCCGGTACAGCAGGAGTCCGGCGCTGCGCTTACGCGTCACGGTGCCCAGTGTGCGCCCACGCGGCCGGGGCGGGGCGCCGGGCTCGCCGCTCAGCCCTTACGGGCGTGGTTGAGGTTTCAGCTCTTACGGGCGTGGCCGAGTCATCAGCCCTTACGGGCGTAACCGAGGTAGGTGACCAGCGGGCGGGCGTCCGGGGCGAGGACGAAGTCGACGATCGGCGGGATCTGCTCATCGGTGATCCGCCCCCGGCGGCGCGCCATGGTGGCCTTGACCAGGCTGCGCGGATCCTTGGGCTTGAAGTCGCAGATGTCCTCGTTGCGCAGCCCCTGCCGCTCCAGGGCGGCGGTCAGCTCGGCGGGGGTGCGCAGCCGGGCCGCCGTATAGCGGCCGGCCGGCATGATCCGGGTCATCGGGACGCGCTGGAAGGCGCCGAGGTAGATCAGCCGGGAGAGCAGGGTGCGGTTGACGGTGTCGTAGATCAGCACCCCGCCGGGGCGCAGCACCCGGGCGGCCTCCGCCAGCACCCGGTCGAGATCCGGGGTGATCTCGAAGGTGTCCGCGTAGTAGGCGAGGTCGAACGCGCCGTCGGCCAGGTCGAGTCGCTCGGCGGGCGCAGTGCGGTAGTCGATCCCGGGGTGCTCGCGGGCGCCCGCCTCGCGCGCCATCGCGGTCGCGGTGGCGGAGGGGTCGACGGCGACGACGTCGAAGCCGAGACCGGCCAGCCCGCGGGCCAGCAGCCCGCGGCCGCTGCCCACGACCACGGCGCGGCTTCCGGACGCGGAGAGGTCCACGCTCTTGAGCGTGGTGCGGACGTACTCCAGACGGCTGTCCTGGAAGGTGACGGCCCTGATCTGACGGCCGTCGACGGCCTCGGGCGACCGTGAGTCCAGTTCGATGTGCGGGGCGGCGGCCATCGTCTTCTCCCTCACGGGTGCGCGGATTCACCGGAGCCTGGGCGGCCCGGGCAGCCCGGGCGGACTCGCCGGGTTCCCTGAGGAAACCTAACATCCTCAAGTTCCCTCGGGGAACTCGGATAGGGTCGTGTCATGACCCGCACTCCGCTCGCCGATGTGGCCTGTTCGATCGCCCGCGCCACCGATCTGTTCGGCGACGCCTGGACGGCGCTGATCATGCGGGATGTGCTCACCGGAGTCACCCGCTTCGACGATCTCGCCCATGACCTGGGCATATCGCGTAAGGTCCTGGCCGCCCGGCTGTCCCGGCTGGTCGAGGAGGGGGTACTGATCCGGGAGCGCTACCAGGAGCGGCCGCCGCGTGAGCACTATCGCGCCACTCCCAAGGGCGAGGAGCTCTATCCGGTGCTGCTGGCGCTGATGGAGTGGGGCGACCGCTGGTACGCGGGCCCCGCCGGGCCCCCGGCCCGGATCCGCCATCTCGGCTGCGGCCGGGACACCACGCCGGTGTCCGCGTGCGCCCACTGCGGGGAGCCCCTGACGGTCGGCAACACCACCCAGCTCCCGGGCCCCGGCGGGCACACCGGCCCTGGCACCCGGGTGCTGGGCCCGCTGCTCGCCGCGCGGGAGGACAGGCGGGAAGACACGCGGGAGGGCACGCGGGAGGACACCCCGGAGGCCGGGCGCCCGGCGGCGGTTTGAGCGAACGGGTTTGAGCGAACGGCACGGGGCACTCGGCACAGCAGCCGGGCACCCGACCACGAGGAGCGCCGACCATGCGCTACGAAGAAATGACGGGCCTGGTCCAGGCCCGGGCCCAGCTCCCCGACCGGCAGGCCGCCGAGCGGGCGGTACGGGCGACGCTCGAAACGCTCGCCGAGCGCATCCCGGACGGACTGGCGGACCATATGGCGGCCCAGCTGCCGCAGGAGGCGGCGGAGCCGCTGCGGCGCGTCGCCGCCTCCCATGAGGGCTCGCCCGAGGAGCGGGCGTACCGGCGGGACCACGGCGAGCGGTTCGACCTCACCGGTTTCGCGGGCCGGATCGCCTGGCGCACCGAGCACACCGAGGAGGAGGCACTGCGCGAGGCGGCCGCCTTCTTCGAGGTGCTGGACTCGGCCGTGGACCCGGAGCTGATGGAGAAGCTGTACGGCGTGCTGCCGAACGACATCCGGGAGCTGCTGCCGGAGTCACGGGCCGAGCAGAACGCGCGGACCGAGCGGGGCCAGGGGGAGTCCGGCGGGTCTTGACGCCTACGGCGGCTGCTCCCCTCCCCGCCCCTTCCCACTACCAGGGGCTCCGCCCCTGGACCCCGAAATCCGGGGCGGAGCCCCATACCGACGCCACGGGAAGGGGCCCCGCCCCGGCCGGGGGCTGGGGCGGGGCCCCGGCCCGAGGTCTGGAGCGGAGCCCCGGACAGGGGCCTGGAGGGGGAGCCCCGGACAGAGGCTGGAGCAGAACCCCGACCCTAGGTCTGAGACAGAGCCCCGACCCGGGGCCTGGGGCGGAGCCCCGGACGGGGGCTGGGGCGGGGAGGGGAGCAGCCCGCCGCAGGCGCCGAGCCTGTGGCCGGGAGGGCTGCCGCCCCGCGTGCACAACGGGGAGAGCACCGCGGAGCGGCAGCGGCCGAGCCGGGAGACTCGGCCGAGCCGCGGGGGCGTGGGAATGTTCCCCGGCGGCTCATCGGCGTCTACGGACCCCATCGGTGCCCCGTTCACCTTTTGTCCGATGGTGAGCACCCCTACCCGAGGGCGCCCGCCGAACCCCGCCCCCGCCCCCGAATTGCCGTGGCGTGATCGTCTTGCCAGGCTGTCCCCCATGCCGACCACCACCCTGTCCGAGCTCGTCGACGAACTGCTCTCCGGGACCCGCCCGCTGCCGATCCTCTCCGCGGGCGTCCCCGTGCTCCGGCGACCGGCCCTGCCGTACGAGGGCCAGCTGGCCGCGGACCAGCTGGCCCGGCTGCTGACGGCGATGCGGGAGGCCATGCACTCCGCGCCCGGGGTGGGGCTCGCGGCCCCGCAGATCGGTGTGCCGCTGCGGATCGCGGTGATCGAGGACCCGGCGGAGGTGACGGCCGAGGTGCGCGAGGCGCGCGGCCGGGTGCCGCAGCCGTACCGGGTACTGGTCAACCCCCGCTACGAACCGCTCGGCGACGGCCGGGCGGCGTTCTTCGAGGGGTGTCTGAGCATCCCCGGCTGGCAGGCCGTGGTCGGCCGCCCGGACCGGATCCGGCTGCGCGGACAGGACGAGACGGGGCGGGAGCTGGACGAGGAGTTCTCCGGCTGGCCCGCGCGGATCGTCCAGCACGAGACCGACCACCTCGACGGCGTCCTCTATCTGGATCTGGCCGAAACCCGCTCCCTGTCCTCGGCCGAGGCGGTAAGTGACTACTGGTCCCAGCCCACCCCCGCCACCGCGGCCCAGGCACTGGGCTTCCCGCTCCCGAGCGCCACCGGCGCCACCGGCGCCACCGATGACAGCGGCGGCACCGGCGCTACCGCTCCGTAACCAGGGGCCGACCGGCGGCATGTTCTCGTCATCGACTGGCAGTCGCCGAATCACCGCACGGACACTGTGACGTACGTCGCCACGGCAAGACTGGTGGACGCCCCGGTACGCGCCGCCTCCGCGTACCGCACGGCGAGTGAGGCGTTTCTTCCGCTCTTCCCCAGTCCCCACCGCTCCTGACTTCCCTCGAACGGAGAACAGGAATGCCCGTGCTCACGACGTCCACGACGGCGCCCACCAGCTCGTACGTCACCTCGATCGCCCATACCCAGGAGCAGATCCACGCCGCGCAGCGGCTGCGTTACCAGGTGTTCGGCGAGGAGAGGGGCGGCCGGCTGGACGCGGCGGTCGACGGCCGCGACGTGGACGAGTTCGACGAGGTCATGGACCACCTGATCGTCACGGACACGGCGACGGACACCGTGGTCGGCACCTACCGGCTGCTTCCCCCCGGGCGCAGTGAGCGGCTCTACTCGGACACCGAGTTCAATCTGCACGGGCTTCCGGCCGAGGTCCGCTCGTCCATGGTCGAGGCCGGCCGCGCCTGTGTGCACGCCGACCACCGCTCGGGCGCCGTCATCAACCTGATGTGGGCCGGTCTGGCCCGCTATGTGCTGCTGTCCGGCCACCGCTATCTCGCGGGCTGCGCCTCGGTGCCGCTGGCCGAGGGCGAGCAGGCCGCCGCCAACGCCTGGCTGCTCGGCACCTCCAAGCACGCCGCCCCGCCGGAGCTGCGGGTCCACCCGCTCGACCCCTGGATACCCTCGCGGCCGCTGGACGGCGAGCCCAGCTACGCCGATCTGCCGCCGCTGCTGCGCGGATATCTGCGGGTCGGCGCCTGGATGTGCGGATCCCCGCAGCACGACCGGGCCTTCAACGACGCCGACTTCTTCGTGCTGCTGGACACCGAGCGGATGAACGACCGCTACCGCCGCTACTTCCTGGGTGAATCCCAGTGACCGTCCCGCCCGCGATGAGTCTGCCCGCACACGCCTGGGCGGCCTGGTCGCCGTGCACCACCGGCTGTGTCGCCCACGCCGCCGACCGCGTCCCGGCCACCCGGGTCGCCCGGCGGGCCGCGGTCTTCGGCCGGGCGGTGCTGGGCGCGCTGGTGTCCGGCCGGCGGATCGCCGAGCCCGAGACGCTGCGGGCGCGGGCGGCGACGCTGCTGGACTCCCTGGGCATCCGGCTGGAGGTGACGGGCGACAGCACGCTCAGCGCCCCGGGGACCACCGGCACGCTGATCGTGGCGAACCACATCTCCTGGCTGGACATCATCGCGCTGCTGTCGATGGAGCCCGTGGTCATGCTGGCCAAGCGGGAGATCGCGGGCTGGCCGCTGATCGGCCCGATGGTCACCCGCGCGGGGACGCTGTACATCGACCGCGACTCGCTGCGCGAACTCCCCGCGACCGTAGCGGAGATGGCGGCCCGGCTGCGCGACGGCCAGTCGGTGATGGCCTTCCCGCAGGGCATCACCTGGTGCGCCGGGACCGGCGGCAGCTTCCGCCGGGCCACCTTCCAGGCCGCGCTGGACGCGGGCGCGCCGGTGCGCCCGGTGACCCTGGACTATGTCCAGCACGGCGCCCCGACCACGGTGGCCGCCTTCGTCGGCGAGGACGACTTCGGCCACTCGCTGCGCCGGGTGATCCGCGCCGACGGGCTCACGGTGCGGGTGAAGGTGCACCAGCCGCTGCGGCCGATGCGGGACGTCGACGACCGGCGCCGGGTCGCGGCGCAGGCCCAGGCGACCGTCTGCGGGGCGCGGCTGCCCCTCCACCACGAGCTCCACCACGAGGTCGCCGCCCTCGGGCTGGCACGCTGAGCGGCCCTCGGGCCGGTACGCCGAGTAGCCCTCGGGCCCGGGCCGGCCCGCCGAGCCCATCCGCCCCGGGTCCGTCCTGTGCGGGGACGGCGCCCGGGGCGACTCAGTCCTGTGTCCGCTCACCCCCGTATCCACTCAGCCCTGTATCCATTCAGGCCCGTGTCCGCTCGGCCAGCCCTGTGTCGTCAGCCAGCCCTGTGTCGTCAGCCAGCCCTGTGTCGCTCAGCCCTCCCTCCGCAGGTCCTTGACCCGGCGGATCTTGCCCACGGAGCGCTCCAGCGTCTCCGGGTCCACGACCTCCACCTCGACGGTGAGCCCCACCCCGTCCTTGACTCCCCGCGCGATCGCCGTGGCGGCGTCCGCGCGCCGCTCGGGGCCGACCCCGGGGCGCGCCTCGATCCGCACCGCCATATGGTCCATCCGGCCGCGCCGGGTCAGCTCGAGCTGGAAGTGCGGGGCCACCGACGGGACCCGCAGCACGATCTCCTCGATCTGGCTGGGGAAGACATTGACCCCGCGCACGATGAGCATGTCGTCGCAGCGGCCGGTGATCTTCTGGATGCGCCGGAAGGCGGGGCGGGCGGTGCCGGGCAGCAGCCGGGTGAGATCGCGGGTGCGGTAGCGGATGACGGGAAGCGCCTCCTTGGTGAGGGTGGTGAAGGTCAGCTCCCCCTCCTCGCCCCCGGGCAGCACCTCATCGGTGAGCGGGTCCACGATCTCGGGGTAGAAGTGGTCCTCCCAGACGTGCAGCCCGTCCTTGGTCTCCACGCACTCCTGGGCCACCCCCGGGCCTACCACCTCCGAGAGCCCGTAGATGTCCACCGCGTGGATGTCCATGCGCTCCTCTATCTCGCGGCGCATCTCCTCCGTCCAGGGCTCGGCGCCGAAGATGCCGACCTGGAGGGAGGTGGAGCGGGGATCGACGCCCTGCCGCTCGAACTCGTCCAGGAGCGTCAGCAGATAGGAGGGCGTGATCATGATGATCTCGGGCCTGAGGTCCTGGATGAGCCGTACCTGCCGGGCGGTCATCCCCCCGGAGGCGGGGATGACGGTGCAGCCGAGCCGCTCGGCGCCGTAGTGGGCGCCGAGGCCGCCGGTGAACAGGCCGTAGCCGTAGGAGATGTGCACCTTGTGGCCGGGGCGGCCGCCGGCCGCGCGGATCGAACGGGCGATCACCTCCGCCCAGACCGACAGGTCGTGCTCGGTGTAGCCGACGAGGGTGGGGCGGCCGGTGGTGCCGCTGGAGGCGTGGAGCCGCCGCACTTCGCTCTGCTCGACGGCGAACATCCCGAAGGGGTAGCTGTCGCGCAGATCGGCCTTGGTGGTGAAGGGGAACCGGGCCAGGTCCTCCAGGGTGCGGCAGTCCTCGGGGCCGACCCCGGCCTCGCGGAACTTCTTGCGGTACAGCTCGACGTGGTCGTACGCATGGCGCAAGGTGGCGCGCAGCCGGGTGAGTTGAAGCGCCCTCAGCTCCTCGGGGCTCATCCGCTCGGCGTCGTCGAGCGGAGCCGCGCTCAGCGATTCCCCCATGGGCCGTCCACCACCTCCGGATGCCGACCGAACATTCGGTTACCGTTCGGGCGCGGTCCAGTAATCCAGCATCCGACCTGGCTGTCAAGGGTCCGGGCATCCCCGTGCGCGCGTCGGCCCGGCGCGGAACGGGTGCGGAACGGCTACGGGGCGCACGAGGACGGTGAACGCTGGGCGCCGTCCATCCGTACCCGTAGGCGCGAGGGACGCAGCCGCACCCCGGATCCGACGATGCGAGAGGGCCTTTCATGTACGACGCCGCCGCCGACGCCGCCGACGCCGACGCTCCGCACCCGGTCCGGACCGCCGACCGCGCCCCGCGCCGCCACGGCCCGCGCGCGGTGGCGGTCGCGGCGGCCGTGGGCGCGCTGCTCGCCATCGCCGGATGCGGCGGCGGGGACGGTAAGGCGGACGCCAAGGCGGAGACCGGACGAAACGCCGCCCGGCCGAGCGCGAGCGCCACTCCCACGCCCAAGGCCGCGCGGGTGGAACAGCTCGCCTCGGCGGCCGGTTGCAAGCCCGAGTTCACCACCAAGGTGGACGACTACCGGCAGGCCGTCTGCAAGAACTCCAAGGGCAAGTTCCTCTTCCTCGACTTCGTCACCGCCAAGAACCAGAGCGACTGGCTGGAGACCGCGCAGATGTACGGCGGGGTCTATCTGGTCGGCAACCGGTGGGTGCTGTCGTCCTCGCCCCGGAAGAACATGGAGGAGTTCCGGGAGAAGTTCGGCGGCACCATCGAGGAGGGCACCTCCTACGGGGGCGCCTCCCGCGCCCCCCAGTGATCACCTGCCCATTCGATCGGCACCGGTAGAGCCGCATAGCGATGCTTCCCCCTCCCCGCCCCTTCCCGTTACCAGGGGCTCCGCCCCTGGACCCCGATGCCTGGGCGGACCCCCACCACGCGGCGGAGCCGCATGTCGACGCCACGGGAAGGGGCGGAGCCCCGGGCCGGGGTCCGGGGCAGAGCCCCGAGGTCTGAGGCGGACCCCCGGCGCCTGGGGCGGGCCCCGGGCCGGAGCCTGGGCGCGAGCCCCCGGGCCGGGGTCTCGGGCGGAACCCCCCGGCGTCTGGGGCAGGCCCCGGGGCAGAGCCCCCGGGGCCTGAGGCGGAGCCCCTGGGTCTGAGGCGGACCCCCGGGCTGGGGTCCGGGGCGGAGCCCCCCGCGGTCTTGAGCGGAGCCCCGGCATCTGGGGCGCGCCCCCAAGGCGGAGCCTGAGGCGGAGCCNCCAGTGATCACCTGCCCATTCGATCGGCACCGGTAGAGCCGCATAGCGATGCTTCCCCCTCCCCGCCCCTTCCCGTTACCAGGGGCTCCGCCCCTGGACCCCGATGCCTGGGCGGACCCCCACCACGCGGCGGAGCCGCATGTCGACGCCACGGGAAGGGGCGGAGCCCCGGGCCGGGGTCCGGGGCAGAGCCCCGAGGTCTGAGGCGGACCCCCGGCGCCTGGGGCGGGCCCCGGGCCGGAGCCTGGGCGCGAGCCCCCGGGCCGGGGTCTCGGGCGGAACCCCCCGGCGTCTGGGGCAGGCCCCGGGGCAGAGCCCCCGGGGCCTGAGGCGGAGCCCCTGGGTCTGAGGCGGACCCCCGGGCTGGGGTCCGGGGCGGAGCCCCCCGCGGTCTTGAGCGGAGCCCCGGCATCTGGGGCGCGCCCCCAAGGCGGAGCCTGAGGCGGAGCCCCCGAGGTCTGGGACAGAGCCTCGGGTCGGGGTCCCGGGCGGAGCCCCCCCCCGGAGTCTGGGGCGGAGCCCCGGCATCTGGGGCGCGCCCCCAAGCCGGAGCCTGGGGCAGCCCCCCGGGGCTGGGGCGAAGCGCCCCCGGCGCCTGGGGCGGGCCCCGGGCCGGAGCCTGGGCGCGAGCCCCCGGGCCGGGGTCTCGGGCGGAACCCCCCGGGCGGAGCACCCGAGGTCTGGGACAGAGCCTCGGGTCGGGGGCCGGGGCGGAGCTCCGGTTTTGGGGGGGCGGGGAGGGGACAGCGCGTCGCAGGCGGCGGGGCCCCGGCGGGCGCCCCTGTGCCTATACGTCGGCGAGCGCCCTCAGCGTGGCCGCCTCCCGAGGCAGCAGCCGCTCGTCGTCGTCCGGCACGAACTCCAGCAGGACATCCAGCGGCGGGCCGTCGGCGGACACCGCGGCGCGGTGCGTGAGCAGCCGCTCGAAGGCGCTGCGCCACAGCGGGGCGCGGGCGGTCAGCGGCAGCCGGGTGGTCCCGGGCCACCAGGAGAAGGCGTGCACCGCGGCGATCCGGTCCCCCAGCGCGTCCAGCCCCTTCAGCGCCTCGGCGTCGGGCATGTCGACGGGCGGCTGCCAGTAGGTGGCGACATCGGCACGGTCCACCTCCTCCAGCAGCCGGAGGGTGTGGTCCGCGCCGTCGGTCAGGGTGTTGCGGTGGAACTCATAGGCGAGTTCCACCCCCGCGTCCGCCGCGAGCGCGGCCGCGCGCCGGGTGTCCTCGACCACCGCGCGGCGCCCCTCCGGCGGGGTCTCCTCCGTGCCCGTGGCGCCCGCCCAGATCCGGATGCGCGGGGCGCCGAGCGCCACGGCGGAGCGGAGCACCCCGTCGAACTCCTCGGGGTCGCTGCGCCCGGCGCGGTAGTAGGAGCCGTACGAGGCGACGGCGAGCCCGGCGTCCACGGTGGCGTCGCGGACCCGCCGGGCGGTGTCCTCGTCGCCGGGCGGCACATGGACGTCGCCGCCCCATTCGACGCACTCCAGGCCCGCCCCGGCCACGGCGGCGATCACCCGGTCCGGATCGAGCCGGCGCAGGGTCACCGAGCAGATGCCGAGCCGCGTCACTCCCCCACCTCCGTGACGGTGGGCGCGTCCCCCGCGCCGAAGTCCACCACGAAGGCTCCGCCGTCCGCCGGCCGCACGGTGACCGCGAGCCCGTTCACCTCGGCGGTGGCGAGGTCGGCGAGCGGGGCCGGGTCGCGCTCCCCGGTGAGCGAGGCCAGCGCGACGAAGAGGGTGCCGGAGGGGTCCTCGCCGACGGTGCCGGTGAGTTCGGGCACCAGGGCCCACGGCCCGTACGCGGTGCCCTGCGGCGCCCGGACCGCGGTGGCGGTCTCCCAGCCGTGCAGTCCGAGGAGCTGGCCGGTCACCTCTCCCCCGTCCAGCCGTATCTCGGCGCCCTCCTCGGTCTCCGCGGGGGTGCCCGGGGGCAGGGCGACGGCCCAGCCGCTGTGGTGGACGCGGGTCCCGGCGGGGACGCCCACGGTGCGGTGGACGCGCACTTCGAGGCGGCCGCGGGCGAGGGTCAGGCTGTCGATGCGGATCGAGGGCACCTTGGGGCCGCCGTCGGGGAAGGCGGGGGTGTGGGAGGAGGCGAGCCAGTCGGGGCCCGCGGCCAGCGGGTGGATGCGCAGCCGTGCGGTGCGCACGCCGCGCTCTTCCAGGGCGATGTGGTTGTCGGGGGTGTTGTCCGCACTGGTGGGGCCGGTGCGGGTGGAGTAGGCGAGCCGGGCGTAGAGCGGGTCGGCGGGCGCGTGCTCGGCCTCCCAGGGGCGGAGCTTGTAGCTGCCGTGGTTGTGCAGCCGCACCAGCCCGTCCCGGCCCGTGGTCTGGACGAGGAACCCGGCGGCGGGCAGTGCCAGCGCCCGGTCAGGACCCTCGGCGGGCGCGGCCTCCTCGGTCGCGGTCCACACCGGGTGGTCGGGCGGGAGCAGCAGGGCGAGGAACCCCTTGGAGGCCCAGTACGGCGAGCCGGGCCCGGAGTAGCGCTGGAGCGTCGCGGCGTGCGGCCCGTACCAGCCCAGGCTCAGCACCCCGTCCTCGGTCAGCGCCCCGCGGTCCAGGAAGTGGCGCAGCGCTCCGCTGAGGACGCGGCGGGTGGCGCCGGGGGCGAGGGGGGTGTGACCGGTGAGGGCGCCGAGGGCCACCGAGGCGCCGGCGGCGAAGCGGTAGGTGAGGGAGCGGCCGTGGTGGATGGGGGCGCCGTCGGCGTCGAAGAGCAGCGAGAAGCCCTCGAGGAAGGTGTGCAGCCGGGGGCCGAGCCGGTCCAGGAGCTCCCCGTCGGCGGCGAGATGGGCGTGGAGCAGCGGGTACATGTGCAGCGCCCAGCCGTTGTAGTGGTCGAACGACCGCCCGTCGCCGTCGGAGTACCAGCCCTGGCCCTGGTACCAGCCCTCCAGCAGGCCGAGCCCCCGCTCGATGGCACGGGCCGTCTCGGCGTCGCCACGCCCGACGGACTGGAGGAAACCGGCGACGGTGAGGGGGAAGAGGTACCAGTTGTTGGGGGAGGGCTGGTGGCGCAGCGCCCCGCGCAGCCACTCCTCGGTGCGGTCCTGGGCGTCGGACGGCAGGGCCTCCCAGGTCCACGGCGCGGTGAGCCTCAGGCCCAGGGCCACGGACGCGGACTCCACCATGGGCTGGCCCTGGGCCCCGTGATGGCCGATCACCGGCCAGGACTCGGCGTCCCCGCGCCCGGGGGTGAGGGTGCCGCGGGCGATCCCGGCGGTATAGCGCTCCAGGAAGCCGTGCTGGTCCTTGCCCGAGGCCCCGGCGGCGCGGAAGGCGGCGAGGAGGAAGGTGCGGGCGAACCCTTCGAGCCCGTCGGAGCGCACCCCGGACTGGGACGGCGGGCCGGGCAGGTCGATCAGGGCCTGGCCGGGGGTGGCGTAGCGGAGGGCGGCGTGCAGCATGCCGTCCGCGGCGGCCTCCCAGTGGGCGCGGGTGTAGCCGGTGTGGGGGCTGAGGGTGCGGTCGTCGGCGGGGAGGAGGAAGGGGAGCTCGGGCATGGTGGGGTGGGCCTCCTGGGGGCGCGGGACGTGAGAGGGCTCTTACGCCGAGCGGTCGAGGATCTCCGGTCGTACGGGGTGGGCGAAGGGGCGGCCGGTGACGTAGTGCTCGATCTCGCCGATGGCGAGATCGGCCAGGCGGCGCAGCTCCCCGCTCTTGGATCCGGCGATGTGCGGGGTGATGAGCGCGTTGTCGCAGTCGTACAGCGGGGAGTCGGCGGGCAGCAGCTCGGGCACGGTGACGTCGAGGACGGCGCGGATCCGCCCGGCCACCACCTCCTCGGTCAGCGCCTCCTGGTCCACCACCGCCCCGCGCGCGGTGTTGATGAGCGTGGCGCCGTCCGGCATGGCGGCCAGCAGCTCCCGGCTGACCAGGCCCTCGGTGGCGGGCAGCAGCGGGGTGTGGACGCTGATGACATCGCTGCCGGCGAAGAGTTCCCGCAGCGGCACCTGGCGCGCCCCGAGCTCCTTCGCCTCCTGAGCGGTGACGTACGGGTCGTACAGCAGGAGGTCGAGGTCGTACGGGCGCAGCAGCTCGATCACCCGGCGGCCGATGGCGGAGGCGCTGAGGATGCCCACCGTCCGGCGGTAGTTGCCCGCGTCCGGATAGCGCTCGTTCCAGTCGATCGTGCGCCGCTCGGCGCGGTAGTCCCGGGCGATGTCCAGGACGCGCTTGTTGGACAGCAGGATCATGGCGACGGTGTACTCGGCGACGGGCAGCGCGTTGGCCGCGGCCGCCGAGGAGACCACGATGCCGCGCTCCCAGCAGGCGTCGGTGATGTGGTGGCGCACGGTGCCCGCGGTGTGCACCACGGCGCGCAGCCGGGGCGCCGCGTCGAGCGTGCGGCGGTCCAGGGGCGGGCAGCCCCAGCCGGTGACCAGGAGTTCGGTGTCGGCGAGGGCGCGGCGGGCGGCCGGGGTGGTGAAGTCGTCGAGGACGAGGCCGGGGTCGAGGTCGAGGAGGTCGGTGAGCCGGTCCAGGCTCACGGGGCCGAGCACCTGCCGGGCGGACCGCTCGGCCATGGCCAGGGCGGCACGGGGGCGGCGGCGGGCGGAGAGGTGGGTTGCGGTCACTTGACGCTCCCTGCGGTCAGTCCGGACTTCCAGTAGCGCTGCAACAGGACGAACGCCACGATCAGCGGCACGACGGCGAGCAGTGAGCCGATGACCACGAGGGGGTAGTACTCGGGCGAGACGGTGGCGGCGCTGTTCCAGGTGTAGAGGCCGAGGCTGAGCGGATACAGGTGCTGGTCGGACAGCATCACCATCGGAAGGAAGAAGTTGTTCCAGATGGCCGTGAGCTGAAAGAGGAAGACGGTCACGAACCCGGGTCCGAGCATCCGCAGGCTGACCCGCACATAGGTCTGGAGCTCTCCCGCGCCGTCGACCCGGGACGCCTCCAGCACCTCGTTGGGCACATAGCCGCTGCTGAGCAGGCGGGCGAGGTAGACGCCGAAGGGGTTGAAGAGCACCGGGATGAAGACCGCCCAGAAGGTGTTGACCATCCCGACCTCGGAGGCCACCAGGTAGAGCGGAAGGGCCAGCACGGTCGGCGGCACCATGACGCCGGTGAGGACGAGCCCGAAGAACTTCTCCTTGTGCCGGAACTCGTACTTGTCGAAGGCGTAGCCCGCGGCGACGCTGATGAGCGAGCCGACCAGGGCGCCGACGACCGCGTACAGCAGGCTGTTGACGTACCACTCGCCGTAGAGCCCGCCGTCCATGGAGAACAGGTCGGAGAGGTTGCTCGCGAAGGAGAAGTCGCCGAGGGAGAGGATGTCGCTGCCGAAGAGGGCGTTGGCGTTCTTGGTGGACGCCAGCACCAGCCACAGCGCGGGCAGCATGGTGTAGAGGGCGGCGATCAGGACCACGGCGTTGGCGATGCCGCGGCTGGTCAGCTTGGAGCCGCCGAAGGGCTTGCCGAGCGGCCTGGACGGTCCCCGGGTGGGGCTCACGGGGGTGGTGGGTGTGGTCGTGGTCATCACGCTCTCCGTTCCCGGCGGCCCGACCAGCGCGTCACGGCGTACGACAGGACGCAGGTGACGATCAGGAGGATGACGGAGGCCGCGGAGGCGAGTCCGTAGTTGTTGCGGCGGAAGGCCGCGTCGTAGATGTACATGTTGATGGTGAAGCGGGAGTTGACCATCGGGGTGGCCTGGTTCATCAGCATGGGCTCGGTGAACAGCTGGAGCGCGCCGATCAGGGAGAACATGCACACCATCACCACGGAGCCCCGGATGATGGGCACCTTGACCTGGAGTGCGGTGCGGATGCCGCCGGCGCCGTCGATGGTCGCCGCCTCGATCACCTCGCGCGGCAGCGCCTGGAGCGCGGCATAGAAGATGATCATGTTGTAGCCGAGGCCGCTCCACAGGGCGATGTTGACGATCGACGGGAGCACGGTGTGCAGGCCGAGGAAGTCGATGGTGATGTCGGCCTGCGCGAAGAGCTTGATGACCGGGCTGAGCCCCGGGGTGTAGAGGTACAGCCAGATGACGGCCGCGATGATGCCGGGGACGGCGTGCGGCAGGTAGAGCAGCATCTGCGAGGTCCGCCGCAGCCGGATCAGCCCCGAGTCGAGCAGCAGGGCGAGCGCGAGGGCGCTGACGACCACGGTGGGAACGAAGATCACGCAGTAGAGCGCTATGGTGCCGAACCCGGAGAGGAAGCTGGGGTCCTGCAGCACCGCGAGATAGCTGCGCAGTCCGGTGAAGACGGTCTCCCCGCCGCCGAAGCCGAGCCCGCTGTGGTCCTCGCCGAAGAGGCTGAGGTAGATGGCGTAGCCGACGGGGACGAGGAACACGGCGATGAGCAGTGCCGTGAAGGGGGTCAGCAGGACGGTGGCGGCGATCCGCTGCTGGCGCCGTCCGGTTCTGCGGGGTGGGTCGGCGGCGGCCGCCGATGGCGGCGCCGTCGCTCTTGAGGACGTGACTGTGCTCACGGGGTACCTCGGCTCAGGCGTGGTGAGTGCGGCTTTTGAGGGTGCGGTGTGAGGTGGCGGGGCGGGCTCAGTCGGTGGTGACCGACAGGCCGAGGCTCTTCAGGTCGGGCATGGTTCTGCTCTGGGCTTCCCGCAGGGCCTCCAGGACGGTGCCGCTGCCGGCTCCGGCCCGGGCGAGCCCGTCGTCGCCGGAGGTGGTGGTCGAGACCATCCGCGGCCCCCACTTCCAGGTGGAGGTGATCATCTCGGCCTGTTGGTGGAAGAGGCCGAAGATGTCCTGTCCGGAGTAGTAGCTGGTGTCCATCTCCTTGCGGGCGACCGGGACCAGGCCGGGCACGGACGGGAAGGCGCTGCTGACACCGCTGGCGAGCTTGGCGCGCAGGGCGTCGGGGCTGGTCACCATCCAGGAGATGAACTCCATGGCTTCCTTGGGGTGCCGGCTGTCCTTGGTGACCATGAAGGTCGAGCCGCCCTGCGTGCTCACCTTGGGCTTCGCCGGGTCCCACTGCGGCATCGGCGCGATGGCCCATTTGCCCTTGCCATCGGGGGTGGACGCCATCATGGAGCCCGCTGCCCAGGCGCCCGCCAGATAACCGGCCGTCTCACCGCTGCGCAGATGGGCCCGCCACTGCTGGCTGGAGCCGGGTTCGACGCGCACCAGGTCGTCGTCCTTCAGCCGCTGCCAGTAGCCGGCGACCTTGCGGGTGGGGGCGTCGTCCATGGAGATGCGCCAGGTGTCGTTGGAGGTCCGGTACCACTGGGCCCCGGCCTGCCAGGCGTACCCGGCCATGTAGAGGGTGCCGCCGGTGGTGAAGAGGCTGGCGATCCGGGAGCGGGGCTGGGCCTTCTTGAGCTCGCGGGCCGAACTCTCGAACTCCGCCCAGGTCTTGGGGACCGGGATGTGGTTCTTGGTGAAGATGTCCTTGCGGTACAGGAAGACCATCGGCTCGATGTCCACCGGTACGGCGTAGGTGCGCCCGTCGAAGGTGGTGAGGTCCAGCGCCTGCGGCAGGATCTTGCGGCGCACCTGGTCGGGCAGCAGCTTGGTGATGTCCCGGGGTACGCCGTCGATGGTGAAGCTGGGCAGCTGGGGGTATTCGATGGTGGCGACATCGGGGGCGTTGCCCGCGCGGGCGGCGTTGCTGAGCTTGGCCCAGCCGCCCTGTTCGCCGGAGGGGACCTGCTGGAAGTCCACCTTGATGTCGGTGTGGGTGCGGTTGAACTCGTCGACGACCTCCTGACTGCCGCGCAGCGCCGACCAGAAGGTGAGGCGCACGGGGCCGTCACCGACGGTGTCGGATCCGCGGCTTGTGGAGCAGCCCGCCAGGACGAGGACGAGCAGCGTGAGCAGTGCGGTGGTGCCGGCTGTAGCCCGGTATCCGGGCATCGGGCGTCCTGGGCTTCTATGACCAGGCATGGACCCTCCCCTGATTCAACGGTGGAGTCAGAGGGAATCCTGAGCGCTTGACTGAATTTCCGTCAATACATCGAACAGTAGAAACTAAAGCGGTCAAACGCTCACCGGAGCGGAGCGGTGGAATCCCGGACCACCAGGTCCGGCAGCAGCTCCAGATGGCGGGCGGCGCCGGCCCACCGCCCGGCCCGGGTCCGCTCCAGCTGACGGGTCAGCAGCTCGAGCGCCGCCTGCCCGACCGCTCCCTTGGGCGGGGCCACGGCCGTCAACGCGATCTGCCCCATGTCGGCGACCACATCGTTGTAGGCCACCACCGAGCAGTCCCGCGGCACCTCGATGCCCGCCTCGCGCAGCCGCTGGACCAGCACCAGCGCGTCCATGTCGCCGTGGATCAGGGCGGCGGTGGCCCCGGCGCGGCGCACCGCCGCGGCCAGGTCGGCCTCCCGCTCGTCGCGCGGACGGGGGTCGGGCCCCGCGGTGCGCGAGCTGAGCATCACCGGGCAGCCCTCGCCGATGCCGCGGGCGGCGGTCTGCGCGGCGAACTCCGACCGGATCACCCGCGCGGTGGGGCTGTCGTCGCGCGCCGCCAGCACGATCCGCCGGTGCCCCAGCGAGATCAGGTGCTCCAGCGCCAGATGCACCCCGTAGGCATGGTCGGAGCGCACACAGTCCAGCCCGTAGATGGCGCCGCCCCGGTGCGGCCGGCGCTCCACCAGCACCACCGGGACTTCCAGGGCGGCGAGCCAGGCCTGGTCCGCCCGCGCCTCCGCCTCGGTGCGCCAGCGCGGGGCGAGCAGCAGCCCCCGCGCGCCCGCGTCCAGCGCCTGGCGGACCGCGCGCTCGGTCCCGCGCTCGTCCGCGGCGATGTGCAGCGCGAGCCGCAGCCCGGCCTTCTCGGCGGCCTCGCGCGCGGCCTGGACGACCTCGGTGAGGTAGGTGTTGCGCTCCGGGACCACCATGCCGATGGTGTCCCCGGTGGCGGTGGACTCCTCAGCCATCGGCCGCAGCGAGCGCGCCACCCCGTGGCCGCGGCGCAGCTCCCCGCGCTGGGCCAGCTCCTCCACGTCCCGCCGTACGGTGACGACGGACACCCCCAGCTCATCCGCGAGATCGGTGATCCGGGCGCTGCCCCGGGCCTCCACGAGGGCCGCTATCCGTGCCTGCCGCTTCTGCGCCGGCTCCCGCATGTTCCCCACCTCCGACGCGATCGGCTTTCGTCTCCGTATCGAAACACCGCCATAGTAGCGATCATTCGATCAGAAAACAGTCGGTGGGTGGCCGGAAGCGGTCAGCAGTCGGTGATCCCCCGCGCTCGCAGGGCCGTCCGCAGCGCCCGGGTCGCGTAGTACGTCCGCGACTTGACGGTTCCGGGGGGCACCCCGAGCGCCCGCGCCGCCTGGCTCACGCTGCGGTCCAGATAGTGCAGCTGCAGCAGCACCTCCCGCTGCGGGGGCGCCAGGTCCGCCAGGGCGTCCCACACCACCCGGGCGGTGAGCGTCTGGTCGACCGCGTCCGGCGCGGCCAGCAGCGCCATGTCCGCCTCGCCGGCCGGCTCCATCCGTGGCCCCACCTGGTCGTGGTGGGCGTCGGGGACCAGATCGCCGACCAGCTCGCCGACCACCGTGAACAGCCGGTGGCGGGCGGTGGCGTCCATGGGGCCGACGTCCATCGGTCGCTGCCAGGCCCGGATCGCCACCTCCTGCACGATGTCCTGGGCCCGGTGCCAGTCCCCGCCCAGTAATCGGGCCGCCAGCCGGAGCAGCGCCGAGCCGTGGCGCCGGTACAGCGTCGATAAGAAAGTGTCGGCGTCGGTCATGACGGCCGCCGCGTTGATGTCCATCGTCTCGTTCCCCCCGAGGCGAATGTGTCGATGGCGGGAGCGTAAAGAAGGAGGACGCCGATTGAGTGACGAAAGTCTGACGTCACACCACGGCCGGAAGAGCACGGTGCCCGAAACGGGCTCGACTAAGATCCCCAGTTGTGCGATTTACGGTGTTAGGCCCGGTCAGGGCGTGGCGCGAGGGCGCCGAACTGGAGCTGGGCCCGCCCAAACAGCGAGCGCTGCTCGCGCTGTTGCTGGTGCGTGCGGGGCAGCCGGTGGCGCTCAGCGAGATCGTCGACGTCCTGTGGGCACAGGATCCGCCGAGCACCGCGGTGAATGTGGTGCACCGCCATGTGGGCTCGGTGCGCCGGCTGCTGGAACCGGGCCTGGCGGCGCGGGCGGAGGGCAGCCGGCTGGTGCGCAGCTCCGGCGGCTACCGGCTGAACGCCGACGCGGACACGCTGGACCTGCTGCGCTTCCGGCGCCTGAGCGAATCGGCCCGGCGCACCGCCGCCGAAGGGGAGCCGGAGCGGGCGGCCGAGCTCTTCGCCCAGGCGCTCGCCCTGTGGCAGGGCCCGACCGCCACCGGAGTCCCCTCCGACATCCAGGCCCATCCCGTCTTCTCCGGTGTCGACCGTGAACTTCTGGCCATCGCCAAGGAGGCCGCCACCACGGCGCTGGCCTCCGAGGTCCCGGAGCAGCTGCCCACCGTGCTCCAGCAGTTCGCCGCCCACCACGCGCTGGACGAGACCCTCCAGGCCCAGCTGATCCGGGTGCTCGCCACCACCGGACGGCGGGCCGAGGCGCTGGAGGTCTTCTCCGCCGCGCGGAACCGGCTGGCGGACGAGCTCGGCGTGGCACCCGGCCCCGAGTTACGCGCCGCCCACCGCGAGGTGGTGCCCCGATCCACCCCGGCCCCCGCCGAACCGGTTCAGCCCACTCCTCCGGCGACGCCGCCCACCCCGGCGGTCCGCCCGGCTCAACTCCCGCCCGATCTGCCCGCGTTCAGCGGACGCCACAGCGAACTCGCCGGTATCCACGCCCTGCTGCCCGAGGGTGCCAGGACCGCCGCACCGGCCCCGCTGGTGATCAGCGCGATCGACGGGATGGCCGGGGTCGGCAAGACCGCGCTGGCCGTGCACTGGGCGCACCGGATCGCCCATCGCTTCCCGGACGGACAGCTCTACGCCAATCTGCGCGGCTTCGATCCGACCGGTTCGATGATGTCGCCGAACGAGGCGCTGCGCGGATTCCTCCACGCGCTGGGGATCCCGCCGAGCCGGGTGCCCACCGGCCTGGACGCCAAGACCGCGCTGTACCGCAGTCTGCTGGCGGGGCGGCGGATGCTGGTCCTGCTGGACAATGTGGTGGACTCCCAGCACGTGCGGCCGCTGCTGCCCGGCGCCCCCGGCTGTCTGACCATCGTCACCAGCCGCAATCAGCTGCACGGTCTGATAGCGGGCGAGGGGGCCCGTCCTCTTACTCTGGGGCCGCTGTCCCCGGCCGAGTCCCATGAGGCGCTGGTGCGGCGGCTGGGCACGGACCGGGTCGCCGCGGAGCCGCAGGCGGTGGCGACCATCATCCGGCTGTGCGGGCGGCTGCCGCTCGCGCTGGCGGTGGTGGCCGCCCGCGCCGCGACCCGTCCCTCCTTTCCCCTTTCTTCTGTCGCCGCGGAGTTACGCGAGAGCCAGGGCAACCTCGACGCGTTCGCGGGCGCCGATCCGAGCACCGACGCGCGGTGCGTCTTCTCCTGGTCCTACCGGGCGCTGGAGCCGGAGGCCGCCCGGCTGTTCCGGCTGCTCGCCCTGCATCCGGGGCCCGAGGTCTCCACCGCGGCGGCCGCGAGCCTGGCCGGGCTGCCGCTCCGGGTCACCCGGGCCCTGCTGGCCGCGCTCACCCGGGCCCATCTGCTGGTGGAGCCGGCCCCGGGCCGCTACACCTTCCACGATCTGCTGCGGGCGTACGCCATGGAGCTGGTCCAGGACCATGAGGCGGAGGAGATCCGCCGGGACGCCCGGCACCGGATGTTCGACCACTATCTGCACACCGCGCGCACCGCCGCCACACGGCTCGCCCCGCACCGGACCGAACCGCTGCCCGTGTCCCCGGCCCGGCCCGACGCGGCGCCCGAGCACCTGGGCGACCAGGACCGCGCCGAGGCATGGCTCTCGGCCGAGCGCCGCGTACTGCTGTCGGTCGTCGAGCACGCACGCGACCACGGCTTCCCCACCCACGCCTGGCAGTTGGCCGTGACGCTGGAGCTCTTCCTGGACCGGCTCGGCCACTGGCAGGAGCAGACCGCCATCCAGCGCACCGCGCTGGGGGCGGCCCGGGCCCTGTCCGACCGGCTCGGCCAGGCCCACAGCCACCGCACCCTGGGCTTCGCCGAGGGGCGACTGGGCCGGTACGAGGAGGCGTACGGCCATCTGGAGCGGGCGCGGGAGCTGTTCACGGAGCTCGGCGAGCGGGGCGGGCAGGCCCGCACCCTGCGCGCCCTGGCCTTCCTGGCCAACTGCCAGGGCCGCTCCCAGGAGGCGCTGGACCACTACCGGCCCGCGCTCGGCCACTATGTCGCCCTGGACCACATCAGCGGACAGGCCAGCGTGCTCAACGAGATCGGCTGGACCCACATCCTGCTCGGTGAGTACGAACACGCCCTGGCCCGCTGCCGGGAGGCCGTCGAACTGCACCGGCGGATCGGCGACGCGTCCGGCGAGGCCGCCGCGCTGGACAGCCTGGGGTACGTGTACCACCACCTCGGACGGTATGGCCACGCCCTCACCTCCTACGGCCGGGCACTCGCCATCTACCGCGAGATCAGCGACCGGTACCTGGAGGCCGACACCCTGCACCACCGGGGGGACACCCGGTTGGCCCAGGGCGATGTGGCCACCGCCCTCGCCGACTGGCGGCGGGCCCTGGAGATTCTCCAGGAGCTGAACCACCCCGATGCGCGAGTCCTCGACGGCAAACTGGGGCAGTACCGGCAGTCGCCGCATCCGGCCTCGGCTCTGAGCAGATGACGGGGCCTGGTGGGCGTGGTCTTCCGTGCTGTCGCATCCACGGCGGGGCGCCTCCGGGTCGTCGGGACGGTGTGCGGCCGGACCGCTCGGGCGCGGCCGTGCACCGGGTTCTCCCTGCCGTACGTACGGGCCCGGCGAGTTGCTCAACGAGGCGGGAAAAAATCTTCGTGAGCGCCCTCCGGAGGGCGGCCGCGCAGGGTACCAGCAGGTAATGATCTCTGTCCCGGCTTTATTCACTAGTGATGAGGTCTCCACGACCGAGCCACACGAGGTACTAGCGTCCGGTGTCACTCCGAACCAAGGAGGGCGCTGTGCCATCAGCAAACCTCACCAGATCCATCGCCTCCAGCCGCACCATCGGCACCGGGCTCATCATTGGGGCGCTCGCCGTCACACTGGCGGCGATCCTCATTCCGGTGTCGTTGTTCGGTGAGAGCAGCGTGGCCCAGCCGCGCAATGGTGTCTCGGACGACGGCGGTGGGACGGTCAGCACCCAGTACGGGCCGCTCACGGCCACTGACCGGGACTTTGTCCGCAAAGTCAGGCTCGCCGGAACGTGGGAGCTTCCCGCCGGGCGCCTCGCCCAGGAGCGTGGCGGTCGGGACGCCGTGAAGACCGCCGGTGAGCATCTCATCGAGGGACACACCGAACTCGACCGCCGTTCCGAGGAGGTCGGCCGGGCTCTCGGCATCCAGCTGCCCAGCCAGCCCAACGCGCAGCAGCAGGGCTGGCTGAACGAGATGACCAACGCCGGAAGCAGCGCCGAGTTCGAGCGGGTGTTCGCAAACCGGTTGCGCGCCGCTCACGGCAAGGTGTTCAACCTTGTGGCGCAGGTGCGAGCCGAGAGCCGCAACTCCATGGTCAGATCTCTGGCCACCAGGGCCAATGCCATCGTTCTCGACCACATCACGGTCCTCGAGGACACCGGGCTTGTCGACTTCGACGCCCTCTAACGACTAAGTGAAGTGATCTTATGAGGCAACAGACCCACAAACGCGGGCGGTTCACGAACAAGACCGTCGCCATCGTCGCCGCGCTGGCGCTCGGCGGCGGCGGGGCCGCGATCATCGCCGCCAACGCGTCCGCCCACGGCGACAAGAGCGGCTCCGGCCAGAACAACACCGTGGCCGCGAAGGCGGGGACGATCCAGTGCCCCGATGTGGGGCAGCAGCTGAGTGACGTGCCGTCGAAGGCCAGGCCCGAGGTCGACAAGAACCTGGCCGAGCTGGACAACCAGGTGGCCAAGGCGTACCAGCAGATGAACCGGCAGGGTTCGAACGACGCCGTGCTCTCCAAGCTCAACGACGACCGCTCCCAGACGCTGAACAACATCGGCTCGGCCATGGGCGGCGACAACTCCCAGCTCCAGGGCATGGCCAACTGCAAGTGGCAGGAGGTCGCCGCCCAGGGCGGCCAGGGCCAGAACGGTCAGCAGCAAGGCGGTCAGCAGCAGGGCGGTCAGCAGCAAGGCGGCGACCAGCAGGGTGGCCAGCAGGGCGGCGACCAGCAAGGCGGTCAGCAGCAGGGCGGCGACCAGCAAGGTGGCCAGCAGGGCGGCGAGGGCGCCAACGAGGTGCCCGGCAACGCCGGCGGCCAGGCGGGCAACGGCCCGTCGCAGGACGACTTCGTCGACATCACCAAGGTGCAGCCGAACGTCCAGCAGCCGCCGGAGGCCCAGGGGAACGGCTCCACCGGCACCTTCTCCTCGGAGTGCGGCGTCGGCGACCCCCAGCTCCGCAACAGTGACAACGTCATCGTCGCGCCCGGTGTCGGCAACGGCGCCCACCACATGCACGACTACGTCGGCAGCGACAAGAACGACGCCTTCGCCAACAACCAGACCTTCGAGCAGGGCGGCACCTCCTGCGCGAACAAGGACGACAAGTCGACCTACTACTGGCCGGTCGTCCGCGCCCAGGACGGCAAGGACGAGGCGGACGCCAACCAGCTCGGCGGCGGCCAGGAGGGCAACGTCGGCACGATCCTGACCCCCAAGAGCTCCAAGATCGAGTTCAAGGGCAACCCGCAGAGCAAGGTCACGGCGATGCCGAAGTTCCTGCGCATCATCACCGGTGACGCCAAGGCGTTCACCAACGGCGACAAGAACGCCAACGCCTCCTGGAGCTGCACCGGCTTCGAGGACCGTCAGCTGACCGACAAGTACCCGCTCTGCCCCGAGGGCAGCTCGGTCACCCGGACCTTCGACTTCCAGAGCTGCTGGGACGGCCAGAACATCGACAGCGCCAACCACCGTGACCACGTGGCCTTCGCCAACGAGGACGGCTCCTGCCCCAACGGCTTCAAGGCCATCCCCCAGCTGGTGAACACCATCACCTACGACGTGCCGGCCAACACCCCGTTCGCCGTGGACGGCTTCCCCGAGCAGTTGCACAAGCCCATCACGGACCACGACGACTTCATCAACGTGATGTCGGAGGACCTGATGAACGAGGCGGTGGACTGCATCAACAGCGGCAAGCAGTGCGGCTGATGGAACACACTCACCAGGCGCGCGTCGGCCGGAAGGCCGGCGCGCGCCGCGCTGTGACCGGGCACTTACACCAGGCCGCTGACGACGACGCGGCCGCCGACCCCCCGGGAGCGGAACATCCGGACACCGAGGGGTTCCCGGGACCGGGACATACCGACCGACCGGTCCGTCCCCCCGCGGACCAGGAACTCACCCGGCAGCTGGTGGAGGGCTACCGGTCGGGCAGCAGCAGTCCGGCCGCGGCCGACCTGCTCTACCGCCGCCACCACCCGGCGACCCTTCGCTACGCCCTGACCTGCTGCCGTGACCCCCATGACGCCGAGGACCTGGCCTCCGAGGCGTTCTTCCGCACCTTCCAGGCCGTGCGCGCCGGGGGCGGTCCGCGGGGCCCCTGGCGGCCGTATCTGCTCACCGTGGTGCGGCATACGGCGATGGAGTGGAGCGCCGGGGAGCGCCGGGTGCTGCTCACCGCCGACTTCGAGTCCTGGCGGCAGCACCCGTCCACGGCCGACCCCCAGCAGCACCTGGTGGCCCGGGAGGACCGCCGGCTGCTCATCCGCAGCTTCCGGGGGCTCCCCGAGCGCTGGCAGACCGTGCTGTGGCTGACCCTCGTCGAGGAGGAGTCCCCGCACCGGGTGGCCATGGTCCTGGGCATCTCCCCCAGCGGCGTGACCTCGCTGGCCTTCCGGGCCCGGGAGGGGCTGCGGGAGTCGTATCTGCGGGCCCATCTGGAGTCGGCGCGCGACGACCGGTGCCGGCACTACAGCGGCCAGATCGGCGCCTCGGTGCGCCGCGGCGGGGTGCGCGGCCGGGCGCTCGGGCGCCATCTCGCCGAATGCGCCTTCTGCTCCCACGCCTACCGCGAACTGCTCGGCCTGAACGCCGCGATGCGCACGGCCCCGCGTACGGCGGCGCCCGCCGGGGCGAGGGGCTGAGCCACCCCGCTCCGGCGTTACGGGCGGCTTCCGGAGCCGCCGGGGGCAGCGAAAACCGCCGACCGCGTGAGCGCGGCCGGCGGTTCGCCCGCTGTCGGCGGAGCCTGGTCAGAGTCCGTTGACGCGCGCCTCTCTGGCGATGCCCAGCGGCCGGACACCGGGGGGCGCGCCGGTACGGGTCCGGCGGCTCACCCGGGACGCGTGGCGGCGTATCCGGTCCATCTGGGCCATCAGCCTGCGGCCGCGCAGCGCCATCTCCAGCTCGAAGCGTATTCGGGGGTCCCGGAGGCCGGGCCCGAAGAGCTTCTCGATCTGGCGCAGCCGGTACCGCACGGTCTGCGGATGCACCTTGAGGGCCTTGGCCGCCTCGGGCGCGCCACCGCCCTCCAGCCAGGCCAGCAGCGTCATCTGCAGGCGCTCGCTCTGCCGTGGGGTCAGCCCGACGAGCGGCTTGAGCCACCGGGCGGCCAGCGCCCGGACCAGCGACTCGTCCTGAAGGAGCAACAGCATCGACAGATGGTCGTCGACGAAGAGCACCCGGGCCTCGGGGCCGGAGCGGGCGGGCGTCAGGGTCAGCAGGCGCCGGGCCCAACGCACCGAGGAGGCCGCGTCGCCCAGCGGCACCACATGGCCCACGGCCGCGGTACGGCCGCGCAGCGCGGTCTCCAGCGCCGCCCGGGTGCCGGGCTCGGCCGGGGCGGTTTCCCGCTCCGGGTCCTTCTCGCCGTCCTGGGCGGCCGCGGTGCCGGTGTCCGCGGTGGGTCCCGGGTCCGCGTCCGGGTCGGGGATCAGCAGGCACAGCTCGTCGCCGACCGCGCCGATGAGGGTGTCTCCCAGCACGGCGGCCAGCTGCGGGGCCTCGCCCGGGGTGGGCAGGGCGATGGCCTGCACCGTCTCGGGGAGCGGCCAGCGGGCGGCCCGGGAGAGCTCCATCAGGGTGCGCTCGGAGACCGCCACCTCGCCGATGAGGGCCTCGAACAGATCGCGCCGGGCCCGCTCGGGCGGCACCTCGGCCAGCGCCTCCTCACCGGAGGCGGCCTGCTCGCCCGCGCCGTCCTCACCCGCCTTGCGGTGGCCGAGTGCGGTCAGGAGAGCCTGCTCGACTCCCCATCGGACCTTGTCTCGCTCAGAGTCCTCCAGGAGTTCGGCGAATCCCGGAATTCTGTGCCGAAGGTTCTCAACCACCTCGTCGGCCAGGGACGGGAGTTCATTGCGCAGAACGCGGGTCCACTCGCCACGGGGGCGGGACCAGATGCGGTTCACGAGTTCGCCCATCATTACCTCGTTCTTGCCGGGGGGAGACCTGGCCGTTGGGGGGTCGGTCAGGTCCGTGGAGGTTGCCTCCGTCACCGGTTCGTCCAGTACCGGTCAGGGAGTCGAGGGTCCTCCGCTACGTCATAGAGGACCCCGCCCCCTCCCGGTCCCGGCACTTTGCCGGTTCTTTGCCATCGAGACGACAGTGGATCAGCCGGGGACGGTGTGGGCACGGTGCGTCCACGAGAAGTTGTCACGTTACGACAAATCTTATGGAGATCACGTGTACTTCCGAGAAGCTGCTGCCCCCAAGACGACTTTGACGTATCTCGTCACCCGCGCGAATCCGCGCGATCGGGAGGCTCCAATGTCCATGTCCCAAACGCCGATCCCCTCCTCGCAGGGGCGTCACGGGGGACGCCGAGCTCGTGGGGGACGACGAGCCGCTCGCCGGACCCAGCAGCATGATCCATCCGGGCTGGGATGGCCACGCCACATCCGGATCTATGCCATCGCCGGCACCATCGCCCTGTCCCTGTACGTGACGTGGAGCGCCGGCGCGTTCTCGAAGATGTTCGTGTTCCTCGACTTCGGCGCGGGTGTGCTCGCGCTGGTCTGTCTCACCTCGGCGGTGCTGTGGGGGCTCGCCGCGACCGACCAGATGATCCTGCACACCAAACAGCGGCTGCTGGCCCAGGCCATCCACCGGGCGGCCGCGGTCGCCGGACTGCTCTTCCTGGCCATCCACATCTGGGTCAAGGTCGCGGAGAGCCACACCAACGCCGCGTCCATCGCGATACCGTTCGCTGACGCAAATCAGCCGGTGCTGATCGGGCTCGGCACCATCGCCGGCTATCTCTTCGTGATCGCCGCGGTGACCGGTGCGGCCCGCAGCTCGTTCGCCTCCAGGGGCAACTCCCGCTGGCGGTACCGCTGGTGGCGGGCGCTGCACGTGGGCGCCTACCCCGCGTGGTGCGCCGCGCTGATCCACGGTCTGAAGGCGGGCCGCGCCGCCAAGGTCTGGGCGACCTACGGCTACATCGCGGCGCTGGCCGGCGTGGCCATCGCGCTGTGGCTGCGGCTGGTCCAGCGGCGGCGCCAGGACATCGACCGGGCGGACGGCATCGAGGTCAGGAACCCTCCGGCCCGCAGCATGCAGGAGGGCCGGACCCGGCGGGCCGATCCCACCGTGCCGCGCCCCCGTTCGGCCGAGTCCGGACGGCGTGACAGTCAGCCGCTCGGCGCCTCTCGTGGGTGGGACCGGTGATCAAGACCAAACCCAGGCTCGCCTGTGTCGATCCGCCCCGGCTGCTGGCCGGGCTCGACGAGGTGTACCGGCTCGACCGGGTCGGCCATCTGACCGTCCATGGCACCATGCCCGCCCTCCGGGCGGACGAGCTCGTGGCGCTCGCGGAGAACATCGATCTGCGCGGGCGCGGCGGCGCCGGTTTCCCCTTCGCCAAGAAGGTCCAGGCGGTCGTGGAGTCGGCCGGCCGGCGCGAGGGCCGCTGCGCCGTGGTGGTCAACGGCAGTGAGGGCGAGCCCAGTTGCCTCAAGGACACCGCGCTGCTGCTGCACACCCCGCATCTGGTGATCGACGGCGCCGTGCTGGCCGCCGAGGCGCTCGGCGCCGAGGAGGTGGCCATCGCGGTGCACCGCCAGGACGTCCAGGAGTCCGTGGCCGCCGCGATCGCCGAGCGCGGCCCCAGTGGCGTCCCGGTCTCGGTGACCGTCACCGATGACCGGTTCGTCGCCGGTGAGGGCGGCGCGGTCATCAACGGCATCAGCGGCGCCCCGGCCATCCCCAACGGCCGGAAGATCCGGACCAGCGACAGCGGGCTCAGCGGGCTGCCCACCCTGCTGTCCAACACCGAGACCTTCGCCCAGCTCGCGGTGGCCGCCCGGATGGGCGCCCTGCCGTACCGCTCGGTGGGGCTGCCCACCGAGCCGGGCACCACGCTGCTGACGGTCGGTGGCAAGTACGTGATGGAGACGCCAACCGGCGTGCCGCTGACCTACGTCCTGGAGCTGTGCGGCCTCACCCCCGGCCAGGCGGTGCTGGTGGGCGGCTACCACGGCAAGTGGCTGGACCCCAAGAGCATCAACGCGGTCACCATCTCCCGGGAGTCCATGAAGAAGTACGGCGCCCGGCTGGGCGCCGGGGCGGTGCTGCCCATCCCCGAGAACACCTGCCCGCTCGGCGAGACCGCGCGGATCGCGCGCTGGCTGGCCGCGGAGACGGCCGGTCAGTGCGGGCCCTGCTTCATCGGGCTGCCCGCGCTCGCGGACGCCATCGGCCAGGTGGAGCGCGGTGGCGGCCAGTCCTCGATCGACAATGTGCGCGCCTACGTCAACTCGGTGAGGAGGCGCGGGGCCTGCAGCCATCCCGATGGCACCGCCGGTTTCGTGACCACCGCGCTGGACGCGTTCCCCGAGGAGTTCGAGGCGCATGCGCTCGGCGCCGGCTGCGGACGGCCCACGCTGGGGGTGCTGCCGCTGCCGGAGGACGCGCTGCCGCCGGCCCTGCCGCCCGCCCCGCTGAACCCCGCCGCGCGCGACGAGCGCCGCCAGCGGGGCCCGATGGAGAAGCTCCTGGTGGACTGGTCGCTGTGCCAGGGCCATGGGCTGTGCGCGGACATCCTGCCGCCCGAGGTGCTGACGCTCGGGATCGACGGCTATCCGGCCTCGGCCAAGATGGATGTGCCCCGGCAGCTGCGGGCGCAGGCGGTCCGCGCGGTCCGGCGCTGCCCCGCCCTGGCGCTGCGCATCGAGGAGTAGCGAGGGGACGAACCAGCCGCACCACCGACACCGCGACGGCCGTGAGAAACGGCCGTCGACTGCTGTGCGCTCAGCGATCCGGCGAATTTTGCGTCCGGTGACAAATTCGCGAGCCGCTGAACGCCGGTCCGTACGGGCTCCGTATGGACCGGCGTCGGCGCAATCACCGCCGGACCGATCGAGATTGCAGAGGAATGGTCATGGAGAAGCGGCGTCACATCGCATTCGCCGGGGTGTCGGTAGCGATGGTTCTGCTGACGGCGGCTTGCGGCAGCAGCACGGACAACAGCGCGGGCAGCGCCAATGTGCAGCCGGCGGGTGGCAGCCAGACCGTGGGTGCGGGGGCCTCCGCGTCGGCGGGCGCTGGGGCCGCGGCCGGCGCCGGCGGCGGGTACGAGGCGGGCGGTGACACCGGGGCCGGCGCGGGCGGCGAGGCCGAGCGCACCGGCCCGGCGAAGCAGCTGGCGGTCAAGGAGGACGCCAAGCTGGGCAAGTTCGTCACCGACAGCAAGGGCTGGACGCTCTACCGGTTCGACGAGGACACCCCCAAGCCGGCCAAGTCCAACTGCAACGACGACTGCGCCACCAAGTGGCCCGCGGTGCCCGCGGACGACGCCGCGGCCACCACCGGTATCGAGTCGAGCAAGCTGGGCTCGGTCACCCGCGCCGACGGCACCAAGCAGCTGACGCTGGCGGGCTGGCCGGTCTACCGCTTCGCGGGCGACAACAAGCCCGGTGACACCAAGGGCCAGGGCGTGGGCGGCACCTGGAACGCGCTGGCGCCCGACGGAAAGCCGGCCGGCAAGACCGCGGCCGCGGACGACAGCCTCCAGCTGATGGTCAACAACAACGCCGAGCTGGGCAAGATCATCGTGGACGGCAAGGGCATGACCGTCTACCGGTTCGACAAGGACAGCGCCTGGCCGATGAAGACCGGCTGCCTCGGTGCCTGCCTGGACACCTGGAAGCCCGTCAAGGCCGTGGACACCACCAAGGTCGCCGGGGTCGACGCGGCGAAGGTCACCTCCTTCAAGCGCCCCGACGGCACCAAGCAGGCGGCGTTCGACTGCTGGCTGCTGTACACCTTCACCGGGGACAAGAAGCCCGGTGACATCAACGGCCAGGGCGTGAAGGGCACCTGGTTCGCGGTCACCGACAAGGGCAAGAAGGCGGGCCAGTAAGGGAGACACCCACTACTTTTGGTCCACCGCGGCGGGTGGCCCGAGGCGTCCGAGCCCGGGCCGCCCCGCCGGATTTTCTACGGGAGGTTGTTGTGTCACTCGCTCTCCGTGCCACCGCGGTCGGCGCGGCCCTGCTGTTCCTGGCCGGCTGCGGTGGAGGCGATCGGACACATGGCGCCGGCCACGAGGAGAAGAAGGTGTCCCCCGCCACCAAGGAGTTCGCCAAGCCCGGGAAGCCCGCGCCGCTGACGGAGATCGCGGATGCCATCGGGTGCAAGGCCACGATCATCACCGAGGCGGAGGAGCTGCGCCAGGGCTCCTGCGGGTCCGGTCAGAAGCGGTTCACGATGGTCACCTTCGCCACCGACAAGGGCCAGCACGACTGGCTGACCACGTCGAAGGACTACGGGGGCATGTACCTGGTCGGCAAGCGCTGGTCGGTCACCGGCCTGTCCATGGGCTCGCTGGAGCCCCTGCGCGAGAAGATCGGCGGATCCCTCGAGAAGGGGATGTCCATGTCCCACGGCAGGTCCCCTGGCGGGACGAAGTCGGGGGGCGGCATGGACGGGATGGACGGTATGGAGGGCATGGACGGCTCGGCGAGCCATGCGGGCCACGACGGGAAGAAGTGACCCGCGGCGCGACGGGAAGAAGTGACCCGCGGCGCCCGCCGACCAGGCGGTGAGCGTGGCTCACGCGCCCTCAGGCCGCCCGGGAGTCCGCCCACTTGACCAGGTCCGGGTCGGCGAGGGTGGAGACCCACACATCGACCGGCGGGGGCTCGTCCACCGGCTTCCGCGGGCCCACGCCGAGCACCCTCAGCCCGGCGCGCGAGGCGGACAGAAACCCGCAGTGGGAGTCCTCCACCGCCAGGGCGTCCCCGGGGGCCGCCCCGCACAGCCGGGCGGCCTCCAGATAGACGTCGGGATGGGGTTTGGGCCGCACGTCCCCCTCGGGGACCAGCACATGGCCGAAGTACCGCAGCAGCCCGGCCTTGGCGAGCCCGTCCTCTACGACGTCCCGCGGGCAGTTGCTGGCCACGGCCAGCGGTGCGAAGGCAGCCGCCTTCGCGACCAGTTGGGACGCCCCCGGCATGGTGACCGGGTCGTCGGCCACCAGCCGGCGGAAGGCGTCCAGGAGTTGTCCGGTCATTTCGTCGGCGAGTTCGGGGCGGCCGGCGAATTCGGCCAGCATCCGGCCGCATTCGGTGTAGTGGAGCCCCTTCGTGCGCCGTGCGAACTCCTCGTCGGGGGCGGTTCCGTGGCTTCTGAGGACCACTTCGCGCGCCTCCTCCCAGTGTCGTTCGGAATCCATCAGGGTGCCGTCACAGTCGAAGACGATGGCGGCTGGGGTCCATCCGAGAAACTTTTCGGCTGTCATCTGTCTGCCGTTCCATGGGAGGTGGAGGAATCGGCGCAGGGGATGCCTGTACCTGCGGGGGCCGCGCGGTGGAAAGCGTCCTGGCGGCTCATGAGGGCGCTGTGCGCCGACCGCTGTTGTCGTACAGGCCGTGGGGTTCGCCTGCCCGAAACATAACGATCACTACGTTAGTTTGATGACCCGCAGTAAGCAAGAGGCTACTGAGCGTCGGCGTTTTGTTCGTCGCACGGCGTGTTCGCCACACGGAGTGTTCGTCGCTCAGAGGTACTGGAGCACGCCCACCGCCGTGCAGATACCGGCCTGGCGCAGCCGGAAGACACACGTCCTGCCGTGGGCGGTGCACTCGACCACGGCCGGCGGATACGACTCGGTGAAGCGGATCGCCTTCATCCGGCAGGCGACCGGCCGGGTCAGCGCCCCACCGGTGGCCAGTGCCGCCGCCTGCCGGGCGCCCTCCAGCAGCACCAGGCCCGGCACATGGTCGCTCCAGTGGTCGAAGAAGAACGGATGACGGGGATCGGCGGGGTCGAGGTAGACCACTCCCCCGTCCCGCACCACCAGCACGTCCCGGGCCGCCGGAACGGCCAGTTGCGCAGGTGAGGGCCGTACCGCGGCACGCAGTCTGCGGCGCGCGGTGTGCCCGTGGGCGGCGGCCCGGGTCTCCGCGTAGGTCGTGCCGTCGAGGAAGCGCGCGGTGCCCCCCGCCCACGCGAAGAGCTTGCCGCCCGCCGACAGCACGACATCCAGCCGCATCCCGGTGACGAAGCGCCCGCAGGGGCTGGTACGGATGTCGGTGACGGCGGCCCGGCAGGTGATGTCGGAGGCCCCGTACGGCGCCCGGGGCTCGGTCTCCGGGTCCAGCCGGTAGGAGATGTCCCGGATCAGGAAGTGCGCCCCCGCGGGCACCGCGTAGTACCGGGTGGGGATGTAGATCCCCAGCTCGCGCAGGGTCTCCGCGATCATCAGCGGATGGTGACGGCCGTCCCCGCCGTGCGGGAAGGTGGGATGGGACCTCGGCCACTGGGCCGCGGCCTCGAACCGGTTGTCACCGTGGTTGCGCACATCGGTGAGCAGCACCTCGGCCACCGAGACCCGGTGCACCGCCTCCCGCGCCACCGTGCGGGACCAGCTGAGCGGCCGCCCGGCGGGACCGGACGGCTCCGAAAGGCCATGAGCCTCACGAACGATCACCATAAAATACTAATAATGTTTGACCTGTCTCGCCTCATCACCATCTCGGGCCGAAAGTCCGCTAAGTTCTCCCCGTCACATCCGACGGGCTGGTGTAAGGACGGCGAACACGTGCAAGAACGGGCCGAGCAAACACGCCGATCCCTTCTGGAGGCCGCAGCGTTCCTTTTCGACGAACGGGGATACGCGGGAACGAGCATCAGCGACATCACCTCCCGGTCCGGCCACACCAGCGGCGCGATCTATTTCCATTACACGAGCAAGGAAAGGCTCGCCCTGGCCGTGGTGGAGGAACACTTCGCCACCTGGCCCCCGCTGATCGAGCGCTTCGCCGCCCTCGACGCGCCGCCCCTGGAGCAACTGGTCCGGCTCAGCTTCGCGGTGGCCCGCGCCTTCCGCGACGACATCGTGGTACGGGCCGGAGCCCGGCTGTGGACCGAGCGCACCCTGATCGCGGCGCCCATGCCACCGCCCTTCGTGGGGTGGATCGACGCGGTGGGGCAGATGATGGAGAAGGCGCGCGCCGAGGGCGATCTGGCCCCGCATGTCGATCCGCTGCCCGCCGCCCGGACGGTCGTGTGCGCCTTCTTCGGGCTGCATACCGTCTCCGAGGCGCTCGACGGGCGGCGGCTGGTCGAGGACCGGCTGGCCGATCTGTGGACCCTGCTGCTGCCCTCGCTCCGGGCCCGGCCCGGGGACACCGCGGGCCTGCTGGCGCTCGCCCGCGGTGACGCCGCGCCGCCGTCAGAGTGAGGCGCCCGCGCACATCACCAGCGTCTGGCCGGTGACCGCGCCGCCCTCCGGGCCCAGCAGGAACGACGTCAGCCCCGCCACCTCCTCGGCGCGGACCAGCCGCCCCAGCGGTGGCATCACGGGTGGTGTGCCGCTACGGCCGGGGTCCCGCAGCATGGGGGTGTCCGTCGGGCCCGGCGCCACCACGTTCACCGTGACCGCCCTTGGCGCCAGCTCGGCCGCCCAGGACCGGGCCAGCGCGGGCAGCGCCGCCTTGGTGGCGGCGTACTGGCTCTTGCCGGGGACGCCCGTCATCGTCCGGCTGCCCACCAGCACCACCCGGCCACCGTCCGCGACCCGGTCCACCAGCGTGTCCACCAGGACGCCCGCCGCCTGCACATGGATCCGCCACATGAGGGACCCGTCCTCGGGGTCCAGCTCCCCCAGCCGCGCCGAGCGCTGAACGCCCGCCGCGTGCACGATCGCGTCCACCCCGGAGACCGGGGCGAGCAGTTCGGGGAGGGTTTCCGGCCGGGACAGATCGGCCGGGATCCAGTGCGGCCGCGCACCCGTGTGCGCGGGGGCCGTACGGCTGATCCCGGTGACCCGCCACCCCTCGTCCAGCAGCCGGGCGGCGATCGCGGCGCCGATACCGGAGCTGACACCGGTGACCACGGCGTGGCGAGGCTCAGCCATCGGCCGCCCAATCCGGTGCGACGCGGACGTACTTGATGGCCTGCCGGTGGTAGGTGTACGCGATGTGCAGCGTGCCGTCGGAGCCCTGCCGGATGGTGGGGTAGGACAGCTCGCGGTTGAGCCGGTCGCGTGAGTTGTTGGTCAGGCAGTGGCCGTCGCCGGTGTCCAGATCGCGCCGTACGGGCCAGGTCAGGCCGTTGTCGTAGGACAGCGCGAGGGTCATCGGAGCGCGGGGCGCGCCCCAGAAGGCGCCGGGTGCGGAGTCGTCCGGCGTGGCGGCCGGGGCAGGGGCGGGGGTCTGACTGGTCCCGCCCTCGTCGTCGATCTCGTCGTAGAGGGACACGCGGCGGGCCGTGGCGTCCGCGCGGCTGCTGTGGTTGTAGACCAGCGCGAGCCGTCCGTCGGCGAGCGGGACGTACTGCACGGAGGAGTTGTTGTTGGGCAGTTCGGTGCGGACCGGCTCGCTCCAGGTCTCCCCGCCGTCGGTGCTGTGCGAGCGGTACACCGCGTCCGCCCAGCGGCTGCGGAAGAGGGCGAGCAGGGTGGTGTCCGGCAGTTGGTGGACGTTCATGTGCACACAGCCGGTCGAGCCCGGCACCGGCCGCTCGCGCCAGGTCCGCCCCTGGTCGTCGCTGATCATCACCGCGCTGGTGTCGCGGTCGCCGACCCATTTGACACCGGGGGTGGCCACGCAGTGGAACACCGGAAGCAGCCACCGCCCGGAGTCCAGGACGGCCACCGGCTGACGGATGAACACCCCGCCCGCCTCGGTGGCCGGGAAGAGCGTACGCGGCGCGCCCCAGGTGGCGCCCGCGTCGGCGGACACCCGCAGCCGGACCTCGGCGGTGTCCTGGTCGCCCGCCCGCTGGGCGGTGTACAGCAGCCACAGCTCCCCGGCCGGGGTGGGGAACAGCAGCGGGTTCTGCTCCGAGCGGGTGGCGTCGTCGGAGAGCCGGACCGGCTCGGTCCAGGTGCCGGCCCCCGGGGCGAGCCGCGAGAACCACACCGAGATGTCCGGCACGCCCTCCTGCGTACCCCCGAACCACACACACCCGAGGTCCCCTCCGGGCAACACGGTGAGGTTGGCGGCGTGGTTCTGCACGGCAGGCGCGGGCAGAAACGCCTCCTGGCGCCCCGGATCCCCCGGGCGTGGCCGAAGCCGCCCGTCCGTCAGCGGTATCGCGGTGTCATCGTCGGCGGTCATGTCGCCGGGCTCCTCAAGGTCGCGGTGATACGGGGATGTCTACGCGCCGCCCGACGGATGTCCGGGGTCCAGGGGCGGAGCCATTGGTTCGGGAAGGGGCGGGGCGGGGAAAGACCCATGCCGGCTACCGGTTGTACGCGGGCATCGGCCCCCGCAGCCGCGCCCCCACCTCGTCGCACGCCGCCGCCACATCCGCCGGAAGCGGCCCCGCCGCCGCGGCGGCCAGGTTGGCGCGGAGGTGTTCCACCCGGGAGCCGCCGAGCAGCAGCGCGTCCACGCCGTCCCGCCCGAGCAGCCAGCGCAGCGAGAGGTCGACGAGCGGGATGCCCGCCTCCTCGGCGATCCGGGACAGGCTCCGTACGGCCTCGAAGAGCCCGGCGTCCCAGTAGCGCCGCCGGTACATCTCGGCCACCCGCGAGTCGCCGAAGCGCCCCGACTCCGGCTGCCGCTCGAAGGAATGACGGCCCGTCAGCAGGCCACCGCCCAGCGGGTTGTAGACCATGGTGCGCAGCCCGCTGGTGGCCGCGTACTCCTGGTACTCCTCCTCGATCCGCCGCGCCAGCAGGTTGTACAGCTGCTGGGCCACCACCGGGCGCGGCGCGCCGACCCGCTCGGCGGTGTGGGTGATCTCGGCGATCTGCCAGGCGGCGTAGTTGGAGACGCCGAGCGCGAGGATCTTGCCCTCGGTGGCGAACTCGGCGACCGTGCCCAGGGTCTCCTCCAGCGGCGTGGAGCGGTCGGGCTGGTGCAGATAGAACAGGTCGACATGGTCGGTGCCCAGACGGCGCAGGCTGCCCTCGAGGGCCGCGCGCATCCCGCGCGCGGACAGCGGTGAGTGGCCGCCGGCGTCGGGGTGCGGCATACCGGCCTTGGTGGCGAGCACGATCCGGTCGCGGCGGCCGGGCAACAGCTCGGCCAGGATCGTCTCGGTGGTGCCGCCCGCGTAGGCGTTCGCGGTGTCCACCCCCGTCACCCCGGCGTCCAGCGCGGTGTCCAGCATCGCGGCGGCGCCCGCGCGGTCCACCGTGTCACCGAAGGTCATGGTGCCCAGCACCAGCCGCGAGAGCCGCACCGGGATCCCCGGCAGGGCGACCCCGCCGGGGGACGCCTGGCTGGTGGTATGGGTGTGCGGATGCGCGTTCACTGCGTCGCTCCTGGTTCCTGGTCGGCCGCGACGGAATCCCGGTCGGCCGCGACGGGACCCCGGTCGGCCGCGACGGGTTCCTGGTCGGCCGCGATCGCGGACACCAGGGCGCGCGGTTTGCGTCCCCGCATGGTCGTCGGGTCGAGCGCCGCCCGTCGCAGCGCCCGGGTGTAGGGGTCGGCGGGCGCGGAGAGCACCGTGCCGGTGGGCCCGGATTCGATGATCCTCCCGGCGCGCATCACCACCACCTCGGAGCTGATCTCGCGGACCACGCCGAGGTTGTGGGAGATGACGATGTAGGCGAGCCCCCGTTCGGCCTGGAGCTCCCGCAGCAGCTGGAGCACCTGGGCCTGTACGGAGACGTCCAGCGCGGAGGTGGCCTCGTCGCACACCAGCAGCTCGGGGCCGCTGGCCAGGGCGCGGGCGATGCCGATCCGCTGCCGCTGGCCGCCGGAGAACTCGGCCGGGCGGCGCTGGAGCGCACCGGCGGGCAGCCCGACCTGGTCGATGAGGGCGGCGGCGCGGCGGGCGCGTTCGGCCCCGGAGCGCATGCCGTTCAGCCGCAGCGGTTCGGCCACGATCTCCTCGGCCGTCAGATGCGGGTCCAGGGAGCCGTACGGATCCTGGAAGACCATCTGCACCCGCTTGCGCAGCGGGCGCAGCCGCCGCTCGGGCAGGCCCGCGATATCGGTTCCGTCGAGCAGGATCCGGCCCCGGGTGGGGCGCAGCAGCCGGACGATGGAGCGGGCGATGGTGGACTTGCCGCAGCCGGACTCGCCGACGACGCCGAGCGCCCCGCCGGGGGGTACGGCGAAGCTGACGCCGTCCACCGCGCGGAAGACACCGCCGGCGACCGGGTATTCGACCACCAGGTCCTCGACGGCCAGCAGGGGTGTGGGGGTCACTGCGCCTCCTCGGTGACGGCGGCCGCGGGGGTCTCGTCCCAGGGGCCCAGGGTGGGCACGGCGGCGAGCAGATCGCGGGTATACCGCTCGCGGGGGTGGTCCACGATCTGTTCCACCGGTCCCGACTCCACGAACCGGCCGCCGCGCATGACGTGGATCCGGTCGGAGACCAGCCGGGCCACCCCCAGGTCGTGGGTGATCATCAGGATGCCGATGCCGGTGCGCTCCTGGAGCTCCATCAGCAGGTCGAGGACGCCCGCCTGGACGGTGACGTCGAGCGCCGAGGTCGGCTCGTCGGCCACCAGCAGCCGGGGCTCGGCGGCCAGGGCGATGGCGATGAGGACGCGCTGGAGCATGCCGCCGGAGAACTGGTGGGGGTAGGCGCCCCAGCGGGTCTCGGGGCGGGGGATGCGCACTTGGCCGAGCAGTTCGACGCCCTTGGCGCGGGCGTCGGCGCGGGACATCCCCGGGTGGCGCAGCCGGATCGCCTCGCCCAGCTGCCGGCCAATGGTGTGCACCGGGCTGAGCGCGGTCATCGGGTCCTGGGGGATCAGGGAGACGCCGCGGCCGCGGATCCGCCCGGCGGCGGTGGCGTCGGCGATGACGTCGGAGCCGAAGATCCGGGCCGTCCCGGAGAGGACGGCGAGCCCTTCGGGCAGCAGCCGCAGCAGCCCCATCGCTGTGGTGGACTTGCCGGAGCCGGACTCGCCGATGATGGTCACGGTCTCGCCGGGGCCGATGGTGAAGCCGACCCCGTCGACAGCGCGCACCACACCGCCGTCGGTGATCAGCTCGATCTGCAGGTCCTCGACCTCCAGCAGCGGGGTGTTGGCCGGGTCGCTGGTCGGGGCGCTCATCGTGTCGCTCATCGGGAGCCCTCCGTCGTACGCCGTCGAGTGCGGTCGCGCAGCCCGTCGCCCAGCAGGTTGACCCCGACCACCAGCAGCACGATGACGAGGCCGGGCAGGGTCACCAGCCACCAGGAGGTGGTGATGTAGTCCTGGCCGTCGGAGATGATCCGGCCCCAGGTGGCGAACGGCCGCTGGGGGCCCGCGCCGAGGTAGCTGAGGGCGCTCTCCAGCAGCACCGCCTGGGCGAGCAGCAGCAGGACCACGAGCGACGCCTGGCGGACGATGTTGGGGATGACATGGCGGGCCAGGATGGCGATCCGGGGTAGCCCCAGCACCCGGGCGGCGGCCACGTACGGCTTCTCCCGCTCGACCAGCACCAGCGACCGGGTCAGCCGGGCCACCTCGGGCCACTGGGCGATGGCGATGACGCAGGTGATGACGGTGACGGAGGGGCCGAAGAGGGCCACCACGAGCAGCAGCATCATCAGCAGCGGCAGCGACATCTGGGCCTCCAGCAGCCGGGAGACGACGGCGTCCACCCAGCGGCCGTAGTACCCGGCGGCGGCGCCCGCCACGATGCCGATGAGGCCGGAGACGACGACGGCGAGCACCCCGACCGTCAGGGACACCTGGCCGCCGTGCAGCACCCGGGAGAGCAGATCGCGGCCGAGCTGGTCGGTGCCGAAGAGGTGGCCGTCGGTCAGCGGGGCGAGCCGGCGCCGGGAGAGGTCCTGCTCGCCCGCGCCGGGCAGGGGCAGCACCTGGGCGAGGGCCACGGGCACCACGACCAGCAGGGTGCACACCGCGCCCGCCCAGAGCTTGAGGCTCGCGCTGCGGCGGCGCCGGGTGGCGGTGGCACGGGCCAGATCCTTGGCGGTGACCGCGCTGGGGCGGGTCCCGGGTCCCGTCCGCACGGGGGCCGGGGGTTCGAGGGCGCCTTGCATCTCAGGCCGCCTTTCCCAGGCGTACCCGCGGGTCGAGCAGCGGGTAGGCCAGGTCGATGAGGAGTTGGACGAGGACCGCCAGCGCGGCGGTGACCAGCACGGTCGCCTGGATCAGCGGATAGTCGCGGGTCTCCAGGGCGCGGACGACCAGCGAGCCGACCCCGGGCCAGCCGAAGACCACCTCGACCACCACGACGCCGTTGAGCATCGCGGCGAAGCGGGTGCCGAGCGCGGTGAGCACCGGGATGGCCGAGTTGCCCATGGCGTAGCGCCAGGTCAGTACGCGGGTCGAGACCCCGCGCGAGCGGGCGACGGTGACGTACGGCGAGGCGAGGGCCGCCACCATCTCCCGGCGGACCAGCCGGGAGATCAGCGCCATCTGGAGGATCGCCACGGTCACGGTGGGCAGCACCAGTCCGCCCCAGGTGGTGAAGCCGGATGCGGGCAGCACCGGGACGGCCACGGCGAAGAGGGTCAGCAGCATCACGCCGATCCAGAAGTCCGGCATGGACTGCCCGGCGATGGTGAGCACATTGGCGCCCAGCTCCCGCTTGGTGTCCGCGCGGCGGGCCATCCACACGCCGAGTGGCACGGCCACCACGGTGGTGAGGGCGATCGCGGAGAGGGAGAGGGTGATGGTGTACGGCACCCGGTCCAGCACCACGTCCAGGGCGGGCGCGTGGAAGGAGTAGCTGGTGCCGAGGTCGCCGGTGAACAGATCGCGCAGGAAGAGCCCGTACTGGGTGAGCAGTCCGCGGTCGAGGCCGAACTGCTCCCGGATCCGGGCGAGGTCCGCGGTGGACGGGTTGGGCCCGGCCAGGGCCGATGCGGGGTCGCCGGGGGCCATGCGGACCAGGACGAAGACGGTGGAGAGGGTCAGGAAGACGGTCAGGACGCTCTGGCCCAGGCGGCGTATCAGATAGCGCGTCACGGCTCAGCCCTCCAGGCGCACGGCGGCGAGGTCGTAGGAGTTGAGCTGGAGCAGGCCCACATCGCGCACCCGGGTGCGGCGGGCCAGCACCACATCGGGGACGAAGGCCCACAGGCAGGGGCGGGTGTCCCAGATCTCCTTCTGGACGGCGGCGAGCCTTTCGTCGCGCGTCTTCTCGTCGGTTTCGGCGGAGGCGTCGGCCAGCCGGGTGGCGATCCGGGGGAAGACATAGCCCTGGTAGGTGTCCCGGGTCTTCTCCTTCTCCGGAGTGCCGCCGTACATGCCCTGGAGGCTGGTGGAGGCGTGGCCGGTGGGGACGGAGAAGCCGTTGCCGAGGACGTCCCAGTCGCCCCGGCGGCCCTGCCGCCACTGCTGGATGTCGCCGCCCGGTTCGAACTGCTGGAGGCTGGCGCGGACGCCGACCCCGCGCAGCATCTCCAGCACGGCCTCCATCACCGAGGTGTCCGCGGGGAACTCGCCCGACTCCCAGATGATCTTCACCTTGAGATCGCTCGCGCCCAGGGCGGCGAGGCGCTTGCGGGCCTCGCCGGGGTCGTGGACGTAACGCCCGGTGCGTACGGCCCCCTTGAGGGCGAGCGGGACGACGCCCTCGGCCTGCTGGGCCGAATCGGTGAGCACATCGCGCACCAGGGCCTCGCCGTCGATGGCGTAGCTGAGCGCCTCGCGCACCCGGGGGTCGGCCAGCGGATGTCCGCGCGGCTTGCGGAAGTTGAAGAACAGCTGGTTGACGCGGGTGCCCGAGGTGCGGTCCAGGCGCACCCCCGGCAGGCCCTTGAGCTGCTCGGCGGAGTCGGGGGTGATGGTGTCGATGACGTCCAGCTCACCGCTGCGCACGGCGACGACACGGCTGGACTCCTCGGGCACGAAGCGCACCCGGACCCGTTCCACGGTGGGGCGGCGGCCCCAGTACCGGGGGTTGACGGCGAGGGTGTACTCGCCGGTGCCGGAGTTGGCCGAGGTGACCACGTACGGGCCGGAGCCCGCCCCGCCGGACAGCTCCTCGGGCCGGTTGCCGGCGGCCGGGGTGATCAGGATGTTGGCCATCAGCTGGTCGAGGATGGGGACCGGGCGCTTGGTGTGCAGCCGGAAGGTGCGCTCGTCGACCGGCTCGACGGTGGGCATCTCGGGGAAGAGGCCCACGATGAACGAGCCGTTGACGCCCGCGTACATCTTGAGCGCGGTCGAGACGTCCTTGACGGTGACCGGAGTTCCGTCGGAGTAGCGGACCCCCTCGCGCAGCCGCACCGTCCAGGCGGTGGGCTCGGTCATCTCGAAGCGGTCGGCGAGCACGAGTTCGGGGCGGAGCCCCTTGCCGATCCGGGTCAGCGCCTGGCGCACCGCGCGCTGCACCGTGACCGCCGCGTCGAACTGGTTGAGCTTGTTGTCCAGGCTGACCAGCGAGCGGTTCAGCCCGAGGCTGATGGCGCCGGGCCCGGGGGCTCCGGTGGGGCCCGCGCACCCGGCGAGCGGGGCGAGGGCGATACCTGCTGAGGCGCCTGCTCCGAGGCGCAGCACGGACCGGCGGCTGAGGGCCGGAGCGTAGGGGATACGGGTCATCGTTGACCTCTCGGCGTTCCTGAGGCGAGCGACGTGTCGGGCGAGCAACCGGCTCGCTCGACCCGTGCGGCGCCCGGATGAGGGCCGTACGGGTCAAAGTGTCGCGGCGGTCACCGTGACATGGCTGCGCGCTTTACGCAATACTTCTCGCGCACTTCGCGCAACGTATGTCATCATCGGGGCCACGGAGACGATACCCACGGTGTTGGGCCGCTCCGCCTGTCATGGTCATTCGAGGAGGTACCGGTGGACATGACGCCCAGCCGGAGACTGCTGGCCATCGCGGATGACCTGTCGGGCGCCGCGGAGGTGGCGGCCGCGGTGTGCTCGCGCACAACACGCAGTCGGGTGCTGCTCCTCGGGGGGCCGGGTGCCGCTGGTGGCATGGCATCGGCCCTTCGCCCCCGCCATGTCGGCGAGGCGACCGTCCTGGACCTCGACTCCCGGTACCGCCCGGCGGCGGAGGCGGCGGAGGCGGTCCGCGGGGCGCTCCGCGAGGCGCTGCGGATGTCCTCGCCGGACGGGGGGATGTCCTCGCCGGACGGTGCGGTGTCCTCGCCGGACGGTGCGATATCCGCACCGGACGGGGACAGCCCGGACACCGTGGAGGCGCTGGACACCGTCGTCCTGAAGAAGATCGACTCGCTGCTGCGGGGCAATGTCGCCGCCGAGATCGCCGCCCTCGCGGAGGGCGGCGCGGGGGTGGTGCTCACCCCCGCGCTGCCGATCGCCGGGCGCGTGGTGCGCTCGGGGGTCGTCCACATCGGCGGCGTGCCGCTCCACGAGGGCGACGCATGGCGCGCCGAGACCGTCCCCCCGCCCGCCTCGGTGGCCCAGGCCCTCGGCGGCCTGCCCACCGCCCTGATCCCGCTCACGACCGTACGGTCCTCCCGCCCCACCCTGCGCACCGCCCTGCGCACGGCCGCGACGGCGGGACGGGTGGCCATCTGCGACGCGGAGACGGACGCCGATCTCGACGCGATCGTCGAGGCATCGCTGGCCGACGGCCCCGGGATGCGACTGGTCGGCTCGGGCGGCCTGGCCCTGGCCGTGGGCCGCCACCTGGCGAGGTCCTTCCCGGCTGCGGGCGCACCGGCCGCTCCGTCCCCGGACGCCCCCGCCACCACGGGCCCGGCTGCGCCGGGTGTTACGGATCCGGCTGCGCCGGGTGTTACGGGTCCGGCTGCGGAGGACGCTGGGAGCCCGGCCACCACGGACCCGGCCGCACCGGATGCTACGAGCCCGGCCACCACCACAGACCCGGCTACGCCGAGCGCCACGGACCCGGCCCCACCCGGCGCCACGGACCCGGCCGCACCCCGCGCCACGGGCCCGGCCGCGCCGGATGCTACGAGCCCGGCCGCCGCCACGGCCCTGGCTACGCCGAGCGCCACGGACCCGGCCCCACCCGGCGCTACGGGCCCGGCCGCCGAAAACGCTGGGAGCCCGGCCGTGAAGGACGCTGGGAGCCAGGGCCTGGCTGGCCCTGGCGCCACGGGCCCGGCCACCACCGCCGTCCGGGGTCCGGCTGTTTCGGGCACCTTGGGCTGGGGTGCCGCCGGCATCACCCGGGGTCCCGCACCGGCGGCAGCCGCGTCGACCGCCGGGACAGCCGCGCCCTCGGCGAACACCGCGGCCGACCCCGACGCGGGCGCGCCCTCGGCGCACACCGGGCGGCCCGTGCTGGTCGTCGTCGGTACGGCCGAGCCGGGCGCCGTTGAGCAGGTCCGGCGGCTGGTCGAGGACGGGGCCGGCCACCAGCGGCTTCCGCTCACGGGACTGTTGGCGGACGGGCCCCCGGTGCGGCTGCCCGCGCTGACCGCCGCCGTCACCGTCGTCTCCCTCGGCGCCTCGCCCCAGCCTCCCGGCCCGGCATCCGCGTACGAGGCGGCGTCCCAGGCCGTCGCGCCCGCCTCGGCGCCACCCTCCGGCGGCGCAGCCGAGCCCGTGTCCGGGCGGCGGCTGGTGCTCGGGCTCGCCCGGGCCGTCGAGGCGGCCGTCGCCGCGCATCGCGGGGCCGTCGACCTCGTGCTGACCGGTGGCGAGACGGCGCGCCGGGTGCTGGACGCCCTGGCGGTGACCGAGCTCGACCCGGTCGGCCAGGTGCACCACGGCGCGGTCCACCTCCGCACCCCCGACGGGCGATCCGTCGTGACCCGACCGGGCAGCTTCGGCGATCCCGACTCCCTGCGCCACATCGTCCAGGCGCTGCGCCCCCACTCGACCGAACGGAAGGTCACCTCATGAACTCCTCCCCCCACCTCGCCCCCACCGGGGCCGCTGGTGCGGACACCGACCCCGCCCCGCTTCCGCTGATCGCGGTCACCATGGGCGACGGCGCCGGCATCGGGCCCGAGGTGGTCGTCCCCGCGCTGCTGGACCCGGACACCCTGCGGCGCTGCCGTCCGGTGGTCATCGGGGACGCGGAGCGGCTGCGGCAGGCCGCCCGGCTGCGCGACCTCGCGTGCGAGGTCGTCACCGTGGCCGCGCCCGGCGAGGCGGTGTTCACCCCGGGCCGGATCAACGTCATCGACCTCGGGCTGCTCCCCGCCGGTCTGCCGTGGGGCGAGCTCTCCCCGGTGGCCGGGGACGCGGCGTACCAGTACATACGGACCGCCGCCGAACTCGCCATGAACGGTGAGGTGCAGGGCATCTGCACCGCCCCGCTCAACAAGAAGGCGCTGCACGCGGGCGGCCATGTCTTCCCCGGCCACACCGAGCTGCTGGCCCATCTCACCGGGGTCGAGGAGGTGTCGATGATGCTGGCCACCCCCACGGTGAAGGTCATCCACGTCACCACCCACATCGGGCTCATCGACGCCGTGCGGAAGATCGAACCCGGCCTGGTCGAGCGCACCGTGCGCCGCGGCCATGAGGCGATGGTCCGCGCCGGCACCCCCGAACCGGTGATCGGGGTGTGCGGGATCAATCCGCACGCCGGTGAGAACGGGCTGTTCGGCTACGGCGAGGAGGAGGAGAAGATCGTGCCCGCGCTGGAGGTGCTGCGCGCCGACGGCATCGACGCCCGCGGCCCGCTCCCCGCCGACACCGCCTTCTTCCTGGCCGGGCGCGGGGACTACGACCTGATCGTGGCGATGTACCACGACCAGGGGCACGGCCCGGTCAAGGTGCTGGGCCTGGAGGCCGGGGTCAATCTGACCGTCGGACTGCCCGTCATCCGTACCTCCGTCGACCACGGCACCGCCTTCGACATCGCCGGTACGGGCACGGCCGACGCCGGTAGCATGATCGAGGCGCTGCGGCAGGCCGCCGAGATGTCGCCGTCCCCCGCCCGCTGACGCGGAGAGCCACGTCGAGGAACGCGAGGCCGAGCCCACGGTGAAGAACGCGAAAGACATGCCGGTGAACGGAGCCCGAGCCCGGCGCGACCAGATCGTCCACCTGGCCACGACCACGGGTCTGACCAGCGTGGAGGAGCTGTCCCGCACCTTCGGGGTCACCGCCTCCACCATCCGCCGCGACCTCGCCCAGCTCACCGCGGACGGTCGGCTGGCGCGGACGTACGGCGGGGCGATGGCCCTGGTGGCCCACCCGGAGGCGTCGCTGCGTCAGCGTACGGGCGAGGCGTTCGAGGCGAAACGGGCCATCGCGCGCTGGGCGGCGTCGACGGTGCGCGCCGGGGAGACGGTGCTGCTCGACGCCGGGTCGACCGTCGGCGCCCTCGCGCATGAGCTGCGCACCGCCGAGGGACTCACGGTCGCCACGACCGGGCTCACCGCGCTGCAGGAGCTCGCCGACGTCGAGACCGTGCAGGTGGAATGCCTCGGCGGTACGCTCCGCCCGCTGAGCCAGAGCTTCCTCGGCCCGCTCGCCGAGGCCGCCCTGGAGCGCATGACCTTCGACCGCGTCTTCCTGGGCGCCGACGGGGTGACGGCCGAACACGGCATCTGCGAGGCGGACCTGCGCCAGACCCGGCTGAAGGAGCTGATGGCCCGCCGGGCGGAGGCGGTGTACGTCCTGGCCCACTCGGCGAAGATCGGCCGCCGCCCCTTCCACACCTGGGTACGGCTGCCGCCCGGCTGGACCCTGGTGACCGACGGCGACGCGGACCCGGAAGAGATCCGGGCACTACGCGCCCAGGGGGTCGAGGTCACGGTCGTCGAGGGCGAGTGATCCCCACCGTCGACGCCATGCGCGATCCGCGCACCCGTCGTACGTAGGATATGGGTGAGCGATGATCTGGATTTCCGGGATCCGGATCTGGAAAACGCCGCATGGCGACGGCGATGCCGGCGACGCCGCTCCCGCCGGGCGGAGGAACGATCGCCCGCCCTCCCCGCTTCCCGCCCGCGTTCGGCGCCGAGACCATGCGTATACCCCAGGGGACCGGGGCACCCGCCCCGGAAGTGACGTGGCCACCAGCCAAGAGCTTTGGAGGACACCGTGGCACGGCAGACCGACCCGACCCCCATCCACCCGACGCTGCGAGAACCCGGGCCGCCGTCTCCGACCCCGTCGCCCGGTCCGGGCGGACCCGAACCGGGTCCCGCGCCGGGCCCCGTGCCCGGACCGCCCCCGGGTCCGCCGCCCGACCCGATTCCCACCCCTCCGCCCGAGCCGCCGCCGAACCCCACGCCCGGCCCCCCACCGGACCCGTCCCCCGATCCGGTGCCCAAGCCGCCGGGCCCGGACCCGGTCCCGGACCCCTCACCAGCGCCTGGCCCCTTGACCCGGTGAGCCCCTTGGCCCGGTGAGGTCACCGTCACCGGGTCGGTGAGCGCCCGGGTGGCGTAACAGCGGTGGGTACCGCGGCGGCCGGGGTGAGATCGTCGGACGGAACCGGAACGGAACCGGACCGGCAAAGGAGAAGCAGATGGCCACCACCGCTCCGGCCCGTCCCGTCCTCGAACCCGCCGCCGCGGCGTTCGCCGAGGCCACCGCCAAACCGCCGTATCCGTACCAGGTGACCCCGGCCGAGGGCCGTCGCACGCTCGACGAGGTGCAGTCGGGCGAGGTGCCCAAACCCGAGGTGGACGAGGAGTGGATCAGCGTCGGGGGCATCCCGGCGGGCGGCGTCAGGGCGCGGATCGTGCGCCCTCCGAAGGCCGTCGGCACCCTTCCGGCGATTCTCTACATCCACGGCGCGGGCTGGGTGTTCGGCAACGCCCACACCCATGACCGGCTGGTCCGGGAGCTGGCGGTCCGGGTGGGCGCCGCGGTCGTCTTCCCCGAGTACGACCTCTCCCCCGAGGCCCACTACCCGGTGGCGCTGGAGCAGAGCTACGCGGTGGGCCAGTGGATCGTGGCGCACGGCGAGGGCGCGGGGCTCGACGCCTCCCGGATCGCGGTGGCCGGGGACTCGGTGGGCGGCAACATGGCCATCGCCCTCACCCTGCTCGCCAAGGAGCGCGGCGATCTGCCGCTGGTGCGGCAGGTGCTCTTCTACCCGGTGACCGACGCCGCCTTCGACACCGGCTCCTACGAGCAGTTCGCCGAGGGCTACTTCCTCACCCGTGAGGCGATGAAGTGGTTCTGGGACCAGTACACCGCCGACCCGGCGCAGCGCTCCGAGATCACCGCCTCCCCGCTGCGCGCCACCCCCGACCAGCTCGCGGGGCTGCCGCCGGCCCTCGTCATCACCGGCGAGGCGGATGTGCTGCGCGACGAGGGCGAGGCGTACGCGGCCAAGCTGCGGGAGGCCGGGGTGCCGGTCACCGCCCTGCGGATGCAGGGGATCATCCATGACTTCCTGATGCTGGACGCGCTGCGCGACACCCGGGCCGCGCGGGCGGCGCTCACCCTGGCCGTGGACACCCTGCGGGACTCACTGGGCACCGCCTAGGCGCTCCGCTGGAAGTGCGGAAGTATGGAAGTGGAAGTACCCTGAGCTGCCGTCGATCATCTGCCGCACCGTCGTGGCTGGTCGCGCCCGCGCGGCGGAGCCGCATATCGACACAGCCCCGCGCCCCTTCGGGGCACCCCTCACCGCTTCGCCTGCCGCTTGAGCTCCTGCTTGTGGGCGCGGACCTTGTCCAGCGACTCGGGCCCGGTGATGTCGGCCACCGAGCGATACGCGCCCTCCTCGCCGTACGCCCCGGCGGCCTCGCGCCAGCCCTCCGGCCGCACCCCCATCCGCTTGCCCAGCAGCGCGAGGAAGATCTGCGCCTTCTGCTTGCCGAAGCCGGGCAGCTCGTTGAGCCGCCGGAGCAGCTCCTGTCCGGAGGAGACATCCCGCCACAGGGCGGTCGGGTCGCCCCCGTAAGTCTCGGCCAGATACCGGCACAGCTGCTGGACGCGCCCCGCCATCGAGCCCGGGTAGCGATGCACGGCGGGCTTCTCCGAGAGCAGCGCGGCGAACCCCTCGGGGTCGTGGGCGGCGATCTCCTGGGCGTCCAGCTCGTCCCTGCCCAGGCGCCGCGCGATGGTGTACGGACCGGAGAACGCCCACTCCATGGGCACCTGCTGATCGAGCAGCATCCCGATCATCAGGGCCAGGGGGTCGCGCTGGAGCAGGGCGTCCGCCTCGGGCTGCTGGGCGAGACGAAGGCGTGCGTTCATCCCGTGTCGATACCCCGCCACGACCGTAACCAAGCACCTGTAACCCGCATACCACCCAAAGGTGTCCACACCATCACCAATTCGGTCGAATTGCGAGGTGTTAGGGCCCATGCGAATCTGGTGGCGACCGCCGTGACATCGGACCACGGAGGCGAGTGACCATGTCAGCAACCGCGACTCGCCAACGACGCCATGACGACACTCCCGACACCGGCGGTGCCTTCCTGCGTCTGTCCCGGCTCCCGTCCGGGCCCGAACGCGACGCGCTGCGCGAGGCGATCATCTGCGCCTGGCTGCCCGTCGCCAAACGCCTGGCGCTGCGCTTCCGCAACAAGGGCGAGAACATGGAGGACCTCACCCAGGTCGCCTCGCTGGCCCTGGTGAAGGCCGTCGACCGCTACGACCCCGACCTCGGCCACGCCTTCCCCTCCTATGCGATCCCCGTCATCACGGGTGAGCTCAAGCGCCACTTCCGCGACTATCTGTGGACGCTGCACATCCCCCGCAACATCCAGGAGGTCCGCTCCCGCACCCGCTCCGCGCGCGACGCGCTGGAGCAGGAGCTCGGCGGGCGCACCCCCACCGTCCACGAGATCTGCCTGCGCACCGGTATGCCGCAGGAGGACGTGAGGGCCGGTCTAGAGGCCAGCGCCTCCTGCACCCCGCTCTCCCTCAACGCCGCCGTCCAGGGCGCCGAGGAGCGGCTGCTCGCCGAGACGGTGGGCGCGGACGACGCCGCGATCGAACGCGTCGTCAACCGCGAGGCGCTGCGGGTGCTGATCGCCGAGCTGTCGGAGCAGGACCGCTACGTGCTCTATCTGAGGTTCTTCGCGGGGCTTTCGCAGAGCCAGATCGGTGAGATCCTGGGCTTCTCCCAAATGCACATATCCCGCAGGCTCTCCCGGCTCTACAGCGAGCTGCGGCAAGGGCTCATGGCCTACGCCTAGCGACGCGACAGCAACGGCGACAGCCCGTCCCGTCGCCCGGCGGCAGCACCAGCCCGCGCAACCCCCGGCAGGAGGTGGCCGATGCGCTCCGAGACCGCCCGTATCGCCGCGGACGACGCCATGCTCGTGGGCGATCTGGCCCTTCCCGAGCAGCCCATCGGCGTCGTCGCGTTCGCCCACGGCAGCGGCAGCTCCCGGCACAGCCCGCGCAACCGCGCGGTGGCCCGGGTGCTGCAGGACGCGGATCTGGCCACCCTGCTGTTCGATCTGCTCACCGAGGCCGAGGAGCGGGTGGACGCGATCACCGCCGAACTGCGCTTCGACATCCCGCTGCTGGGCCGGCGGCTGGTGGCCGCGGTGAACTGGCTCGACGGGCACCCGGCCACCTCCGGGCTGCCGGTGGGGCTGTTCGGCGCCAGTACGGGCGCGGCGGCGGCGCTGACGGCCGCCGCGGAGCGGCCGGAGCGGGTGGCGGCCGTGGTCTCCCGGGGCGGGCGGCCCGATCTGGCGGGCGGCGCGCTGAACCGGGTGCGGGCGCCGGTGCTGCTGATCGTGGGCGGCGACGACCACGAAGTGCTGCGGCTCAACCAGCAGGCGGCCGCCATGCTCGCCGCCCCGCAGGAGATCCATGTGGTGCCCGGCGCGAGCCACCTCTTCGAGGAGCCCGGCACCCTGGAGCAGGCCGCCGAGGCGGCGCGCGACTGGTTCGTACGGATGGCCAAGCGCCCGGCCCGGGGCGGCAACCGCTGACGCACAGCGGCTGAGCGGCTGGGGGGACGCCTGCGGCGCGCTGTTCTGAAATCAGCCCCTCCGGCGATTGAGGAGCGGGGTCTGGGGCGGAGCCCCAGTTGAGGGAAGGGGCGGGGAGGGGAGCAGCCCGCCGCAGGCGTCACGCGTGGCTACGGCCCCGGGGCCTACCCCAGCACCTGCCGCAGATCGTAGGAGACCGGCTCCTCCAGCTGGGCGTAGGTGCACTGCGGGGGCTCCCGGTCCGGCCGCCAGCGCCGGAAGCGCGCGGTGTGCCGGAAGCGGCGGCTCTGCATGTGGTCGTAGGCCACCTCGCACACCCGCTCCGGGCGCAGCGGCACCCACGACAGGTCCTTGACCCCGGTCCAGCGGCTGGGCGCGCCCGGCATCCGGCCCTGGGCGTGGGCCTCCTCGCGCGCCCAGTCGGCCCACGGGTGGCCCTCGACGGTCTCCATGCGCAGCGGCTCCAGCTCGGCCAGCAGCTCCTGGCGGCGGCGCGCGGAGAAGGCGGCGCTGACGCCCACGTGCTGGAGGCGGCCGGTGTCGTCGTACAGGCCGAGCAGCAGGGAGCCGATGCCCTGGCCGGACTTGTGGACGCGGTAGCCGGCCACCACACAGTCGGCGGTGCGCTCGTGCTTGACCTTGACCATCACCCGCTCGCCGGGGCGGTAGCGCAGGTCGGGGCTCTTGGCCACCACGCCGTCGAGCCCCGCCCCCTCGTAACTCTCGAACCACTGCCGGGCCACCTCGAGATCGTCGGTGCAGGGGGCCAGGTGCACCGGGTCCTCGGCGTGGCGCAGCGCCTCGGTGAGCGCCGCGCGGCGCTCGCTCTGCGGGGTCTCCAGCAGCGAGGCGTCGCCGAGGGCGAGGAGGTCGAAGGCGACGAAGCTGGCCGGGGTGTGCTCCGCCAGCATCCGCACCCGGGAGTCGGCGGGGTGGATCCGCTCCAGGAGGGCGTCGAAGTCCAGCCGCCCCTCCCGCACGATGACGATCTCGCCGTCCAGGACGCAGCGCGGCGGGAGGTTGGCGCGCAGCGCCTCGGCCAGTTCGGGGAAGTAGCGGGTGAGCGGCTTGGTGGTGCGGCTGCCGAGCTCGATCTCGTCCCCGTCGCGGAAGACGATGGCCCGGAAGCCGTCCCATTTGCCCTCGTAGACCATCCCGGGCGGGATGGTGGCCACGGCCTTGGCCAGCATCGGCTCGACGGGAGGCATCACCGGAAGGTCCATGATGTCCGATTGTGCCCCTGTGGCGGGCCTGGCGCCCGCCGGGAGGCGGCCCCGGGCGGGCGGGCCTAGCGTGTCCGTATGGGAGAGTCGGTGGAGCTCACGGTCGGCGGTCGCACGGTGCGGGTGACCAACCCCGGGAAGGTGTACTTCCCGGAGCGCGGGTTCACCAAGCTGGACCTCGCCCGCTACTACCTCGCGGTCGGCGAGGGCGCGCTGCGGGCGCTGCGGGACCGGCCGACGACGCTGGAGCGCTATCCGGACGGGGTGGACGGGGAGTCGTTCTTCCAGAAACGGGCCCCGAAGAACCTCCCGGAGTGGATTCCGACCGGCCGGATCTCCTTCCCCAGCGGGCGGCACGCGGACGAGATCTGCCCCACCGAGACGGCCGCCGTGGTGTGGGCGGCCAATCTGGGCAGCCTGACCTTCCATCCGTGGCCGGTGCGGCGCGGGGACACCGAACACCCCGACGAGCTGCGGATCGACCTCGACCCTCAGCCGGGCACCGACTATCAGGACGCGGTGCGGGCCGCGGGAGAGCTGCGCCAGGTGCTGGACGAGCTGGGGTTGCGCGGATGGCCCAAGACCTCGGGCGGCCGGGGGCTGCACGTCTTCGTCCCGATCGCGCCGGAGTGGACCTTCACCCAGGTGCGGCGGTCCGCGATCGCGATCGCCCGGGAGCTGGAGCGGCGGGCTCCGGAGCGGGTGACCACCAAGTGGTGGAAGGAGGAGCGCGGCGAGAAGATCTTCGTGGACTACAACCAGACCGCCCGCGACCGCACCATCGCCAGCGCCTATTCGGTGCGCCCCCGCCCCCAGGCCCCGGTCTCCGCGCCGCTGCGCTGGGAGGAGGTCCCCGACGCCCGGCCGCGCGACTTCGACCTGGTCACCATGCCGGTGCGCTACCGCGAGCTGGGCGATGTGCACGCGGACATGGACGAGCACGCCTTCCGCCTGGAGGCCGCGCTGGAGCTGGCCGCGCGGGACGAGCGGGAGCACGGTCTGGGCGACCTCCCGTATCCGCCGGAGCATCCGAAGATGAAGGGCGAGCCGAAGCGGGTCCAGCCCAGCCGCGCCAAGAAGTGATGGCCGGATCGGCGCGTCTGCGAGAATCGCGCCATGTCCGTCTTCACCCACCCCGGCCGCCATCGGGTGGCGGTGCTGGTCCGCCACGGGCTGCTGCCGTTCGAGCTGGGCATCGCGCACCGGCTGTTCGGCCGGGCCGTATCGGCCGACGGCGAGCCGCTGTACGAGGTGGTGACCTGCGCACTGGTCCCCGGTGAGATGCGTACGGACTCCGACGTCACGATGAACGTCGCGCACGGCCCGGAGGCGCTGGCCGAGGCCGACACCGTGCTCGTCCCGGCCGCCAACGAACCGGACGCGCCACAGACCGAGGGCCGGCTGGGTGCCGAGCTCACCGGCGCCTTCGCCCGGATCCGCCCCGGCGCCCGGATCGCCTCGATCTGCACGGGGGCGTTCGTGCTGGCGGCCGCGGGGCTGCTGGACGGGCGCCGGGCGACCACCCACTGGCAGGAGGCCGACCGGTTCCGGGAGCTGTTCCCGGCCGTCGCGCTCGACCCGGACGTCCTCTACGCGGACGAGGGCGAGGTGCTGACCTCGGCCGGGGACGCCGCCGGTATCGATCTGATCCTCCACATCATCCGCCGCGACCACGGCGCGGCGGTGGCGGGCGAGGTGGCCCGCGCCTCGGTGGTGGCCCCGCATCGCGACGGCGGCCAGGCGCAGTTCATCCGGCGGCCGGTGCCGGAGCGGCGCGGCGGCTCCACGGGCGCGGCCCGCGCCTGGGCGCTGACCCGGCTCGACCGTCCGCTGACCCTGCGGGAGCTGGCCGAGCGGGAGTCGATGAGCGTACGGACCTTCTCCCGGAGGTTCCGGGACGAGGTGGGGATGACCCCGGTGCAGTGGCTGACCCAGCGGCGCCTGGAGCGCGCCCGGCAGCTGCTGGAGGAGAGCGATCTGCCGGTGGACCGGATCGCGGCGGACGCGGGCTTCGGCACCGCCGCCTCGCTGCGGCAGCATCTGCACACCGCCCTCGGGGTGTCACCGAGCGCCTACCGCGCCACGTTCCGGGGCAGCGCGTCTCGCCACTAGGCGGCGTCCGGCGGATCAGTCCCCTCCCCGCCCCTTCCCGACACTGGGGCTCCGCCCCAGACCCCGCTCCTCAAACGCCGGAGGGGCTGATTTCAGCCCGTCAGGGGGTACCTCCCAGCGGTAGCTGGGGGAGATTGAGGACACGCCCGAAGGGCGCGGGGTCCAGGGGCGGAAGCCCCTGGTAGCGGGGAGGGGGAAGCATCGATATGCGGCTCCGCCGCGTGGCCCGCCGCAGGCGTCAGAACCCGTCGGAGACCCCCTAGCGGCGAGCCGTGAACTGGCCGGTGCCCAAGGTGTGGAACCAACTCTGGATCCGGTGTTCGTTGTGGGTGGTGGCGAGCGAGAGGAGCAGCAGTAGCCGGGCCTTCTGCGGGGTCAGGTCCTGGGCGCCGATGACGCCGCGCACATCGGGGTCGTAGACCGCGCCGGAGCCGGTGCGGGAGGCCGAGACCATGACCACCCCGTTCTTGACGGCGTCGTCCCGGGCCTCGGTCATGGCCGGGGAGAGACCGCCCGCCCCGGTGCCCGCCGTGACGATCCCGGCGGCCCCGGCGTCGGCGAACGCCTTGATGGCCTGGGGTCCGGCGCCCTGGTAGCTGTAGGCGATGTCGACCTTCGGCAGCGGCCGCCGGGCGATCCGGTCGAGGTCGAACGGGGTCTTCCAGCCGGGCTTGCCGCACTGCTCGACCCGGGCGGGCGCGCGGTCGATGCGGATGTGGTTCTGGTCGATGACGCCGAGCTCTCCGCTGCTGCCACTGCTGAAGGCGTTCAGCCGCAGGGTGTCGGACTTGCGCACCTCGCGGGCGGCGTGGATCTGGTCGTTGAGCATCACCACGGTGCCGAAGCAGGTGGTCCGGCCGCTGGCGGCGAGGTGGATGGCGTTGTAGAGGTTGGCCGGGGCGTCGGAGCCGATCACTGTCCAGGGCCGCATGGCGCCGGTGAGCACCACGGGCTTGTCGCTGCGGACGGTCAGGTCCAGCCAGTACGCGAACTCCTCCATGGTGTCGGTGCCGGTGGTGACCACCACCCCGTCGTTGAACCTCAGGGCGTGGTCCACGGCGGCGGTGAGCCGGCGGTACTCGGGGATCGTGTAGTCGTTGGAGTCCTTGTTGCCGAACTGCTGGGTGGTCACGTCGGCGATCCGGTTCACCTCGGGTCTGAGGTCGTTCACCAGCCGGGACACCGGGAGCTTGCCCGCCTGGTAGTCGTCGAAGGACACCTTCGTCCTGCTGACGCCCGCGATGGTGCCCCCGGTGCCGATGACGGCGACCTTGGGGGTGGGCCTGGGGATCGGCTCCGCTCCACCGGCGAGGGAGGCCGTGGGCCCCAGGGCGAGGGCCACCAGAGTGATCAATACGCCGGAGCGGCGGGCGAGCTGAGCCATGGGGACGTCATCTCATCGACGGAGTGCGTGACGGATCGGCCCTTCTTCAGCCACTCTCCACGGTAACCACGGACTTCTCCGGCAGGCCAGGGCGGCGCAGCCGGGCCAGCAACAGGGCCACGTCGTCGTCCGGCGCACCGTGCAGCGCGGCCAGCACCTGGTCGCAGATCCGCTCCAGCGGGCCCTGGTGGCGGCGCAGCAACTGGACCAGGGTGTGCAGCCCCACGTCGAGGGACTGGTGGCGCTTCTCCACCAGGCCGTCGGTGAACAGGGCCAGCAGCGCGCCCTCGGCCAGCTCCCGCTCCACCGAGGCGAAGGGCACGCCGCCGACGCCGAGCGGGGCGCCGGTGGGGAGGTCGATGAGCTCGGCGTCGCCGCCGGGGTGCACCAGCACCGGCGGCAGATGCCCGGCGGTGGACATCTCGCACCGCCCGGTGCGCGGATCGCAGACCGCGTAGAGGCAGGTGGCGATGGACTCCCCCAGGCTGGGCGTGATCTCGTCGAGGTGGCACAGCACCTGGGCCGGGGGCAGTCCGAGCCGGGAGAAGGCCCGGGTGGCGGTGCGCAGCTGGCCCATGATCGCCGCGGCGTGGATGCCCTTGCCCATGACATCGCCGACCACCAGCCCGACGTTCCCGTCCGGGAGGGGCAGCACATCGAACCAGTCGCCGCCCGCGGCGCTGACCGCGGGCAGATACCGGGAGGCGATCTCCAGGCCGTCCAGATCGCGCGGCTGCTGGGAGAGCAGGCTGCGCTGGAGGGTGAGCGCGGCGTCGCGTTCGCGGGCGTAGAGCCGGGCGTTGTCGATGCACAGGGCGGCGCGGATGGCCAGTTCGCAGGCGAGGGTGAGGTCCTCCTCGTCGAACGGCTTGGGGTTGATGGTGCGGTGCAGGCTGAGGGTGCCGAGCACACTGCCGCGGGCGATCAGCGGGGCGGCGATGTAGGAGTGCACGCCCTCGCGCAGCAGCACCATGGCGGCGTCGTCGTCCCGGGCGATCCGCCGTACGTCCTTCTCGGTCACGTGCGGCACCAGCAGCGGGCGGGCCTCGCGGACGCACCGGGTGATCAGCCGGGTGGGGTCGTAGCGGGCGATCTCCCCGACCGGGTCCGCCGCGTGGACGGCGTCGGTGGGGTATCCGGCGGCGACGGCGAGCGCCCGGAAGCGGGCGGAGCCGTCGGTCCACACCCGGGGCGTGGCCTCGCGGTGCACCACGGAGTCCAGGACGTCGACGGCCGCGAGGTCGGCGAGCCGGGGCACGGTCACATCGGCGAGTTCCTGGGCGGTCTGGCGCAGGTCCAGCGTGGTGCCGATGCGGACGCTCGCGTCGGCGATCATGGTCAGCCGCTCGCGCGCCTCGGCGATCTCGCTGGTCTCCCGGTGGCGCCGGGAGATGTCCATGATGGAGACGGCGATGCCCAGGATCCGGCCGCTGGGGTCCTCGAGCCGGTAGTACGACTCCGACCAGGCGTGGTCGTGGTCGGGGTCGGCGGGGGTCCGGCCGACGCTCTGCTGGTCCAGCAGCGGCTCACCGGACTCCAGCACATGCCGCATCGCGCCCTCTATGGCCGCGACGTCGAGCCCCGGCAGCACCTCCCCGAGGCGGCGGCCGCGCACCTGGGGTTCGGTGATCGAGTTCATCTGCTGCAGGGCCGGGTTGGCGCGCAGCCAGCGCAGCTCGGTGTCGAACACCGCGAGCCCCACGGGCGACTGTTTGATCAGGAAGCCGGAGACGGCCAGATCGGTCTCCAGCCGCCGTACGGTCCCCTCGTCGGCGGCCAGCCCGAGGGCGTAGCCCTCGCCGTGGGCGTCGCGCAGGCCCATGGTGCGGAACTCCACCTTGAGGGTGGAGCCGTCCGGGCGGCGGACCGGGAAGACACCGGCCCAGGTGTCGCCCGCCCTCACCCGTGCGAAGAGCTCCACGGCCGCCCGGCGGTCCCGCGGGTGGACCAGCAGCTTGTCCGCGCGCCGCCCCAGCGCCTCGGCCGCCCGGTAACCGAACAGTTGTTCAGCCTCGGGGCTCCAGAGGGCGATCCGCCCCTCGACGTCCAGGGCCACGGCGGCGACCCGCAGCAGGTCGAGCACCCCTCCCGGGCCGGTCGCCATGCTGCTGATTGCCGCCTGCCCCTCCTGGTCCACACGGTCATGCGTCGTCATACCGGCACCTCACCGGCTCGCCGTGCCCTCCTACTGTCATACCTCGCCCGGCGGGCGACCGCACACGGATATGACATGGGCACGGTCCCAGATCCCGGTTCAGATGGTGAAGGGCCGCTGCCGGACGAAGGCGGAGTTCGGCGCGCCCGCCTGGAAGAGGTTGGGCGTCTGGTCGGGCGGCATCCGCTTGACGATCTCCCGGTGCAGCCCGCGGTAGCTGCCCGCGAAGGCACCGCCCCGCCAGACCTCCAGCAGGGTACCGGTGAACAGCCCGTTGACGATCCCGTCGGCCGAGGTCTGGTTGTCCTGGCAGCCGGAGATCTGCAGCACACTGGCGTCGATCTTGGCGAGGTCCTTGGCGGTACGGGTGTTCTGGATCCGGTCGTAGGCTTCGCGGTCGCGCCGGTAGACGGCGGCCTGCACCGACTGGGGCATGGCCCGGATCCTGCGGCCGACCTCCTGGGGGTCGGCGGTGCTGAAGCGCCGGTCGAGCTCCTGGGGGCTGAGCATCTCGGGCAGCCGCCGGGCCACGGTGCCGCTGTGGCAGCTGTCGGAGAGCAGCCAGATCCGCACCCCCCTGGCGAACTTCCCGAACAGCTCGAAGAGTTCGTCGTCGACCAGCTGCCGGTCGTACAGCACCCATGTCTCGTCGAGACGGTCGCCGGTCTCGTCGTGGTTCAGGTCAGGCACCTGACCGCCATGGCCGGAGTAGGTGAGGAAGAGGATGTCCCCCTCGGCCAGCCGCCCGGCCGCGGCCTCCAGGGTGGCGGTGACCGTCTCCGCGGTGGCGGCCGGGCTCAGCAGCGGGCCGGTCACATCGAAGCCCGCGGCGTCGGCGAGCCCGGCCATGTCCACGGCGTCCTGCTCGCAGGCGCCCAGCTCACCGCTCCAGCCGTCGTACGCGGCGGGGTCGACCTGATTGAGTCCGATATGAACGGAGAGGCCGATGGACATGGGGGCTCCTTGGGTCGAGGACGTGCGGCGGCTCACCTTCGCTCGTCGCCTGGAGGGCCCGGCCCTCTAAGCGATGATGGGGGGCCGCGCCCCGCCATGCCCTGTTCTCCGGCCCCATCCGGAGGAGGCGCCCGCACCCGCCCGGCGGGCGCCGCGGCCGTCAGGCCCCGCGCGGCCGGGCGTCCAGGGCCCGCAGCGCCATATCCGCGGCGCGCTCGAAGTAGCCCGGCTCCAGGGGCGCCCCACGGGCCGAGACCCGCCAGTAGACCAGCCCGCCGAGCAGATCGAGCGCCAGCTCGCGGTCGAGGTCCGGCGGCAGCTCACCGCGCTCGACCGCCCGGTCCAGCGCACCGGCCATCCGGGCGCGCCGCGGCTCGCCGATGCAGCGGGCGAGGGCCTGGCTCAGCTCCTCGTCGCGCTGCGCCTCGGCGATCAGGTCCGGCATGATCCGGGAGAACCGCGGATGGGTCAGCCAGTCGGCCACCGCGCGCAGCCCGGCCAGCACATCGCCGCGCAGGGACCCGGTGTCGGGCGGCTCGACCAGGGCGACGCTCAGCTCGGACACGACCGCGATGACCATCCGCTGCTTGGAGGGCCACCGCCGGTACAGGGCGCTCTTGCCCACCCCGGCCCGTTTGGCCACCGCCTCCATCGACAACCGGCCGTAGCCCTGCTCGGCGAGCTCGTCGAGGACGGCTTCGGAGATGGCCGCGGTCTTGTCCGCGCGCAGGGTGGCGGCGCCGCTCGGAGGGCGCCGGGTGGGCTCCGACATGGCTCCGAGGTTAACAGATGGACGGGACGGTACCGTCTCGTCCTATGCTGTACGGACGGGACGGCACCGTCCCGTCCTATCGATTGAGGAGAGGTACGGTCATGGACGACCGCGTCAAGGTGTTCGAGCGGGCGAAGGAACTGCTGCTCGACCACGACATGATGGGATTCGCGGATCTGTGGGCCGTGGACGGCACCATGGAGTTCCCCTTCGCCCCGCCCGGCCGGCCGCGCCTGCTGGAGGGGCGTGAGGCCGTGCGTGAGTACGTGCGGGACTACCCCGACCACATCGACCTGCGCGCCGTCGCGCACGAGGTCGTCCATCTCACCGAGGATCCCGACGTGCTGATCGTGGAGTTCTCGATGGACGCCGTGGCCGTCGGCACCGGCCGCCCGATCCGCCCCGGTTACGTGGCCGTCATCACCGTCCGCGACGGCGAGATCGCCTCGTACCGTGACTACTGGAATCCGCTGATGCTCGACGGGATCAGCTTCGGCGTCGAGGAGGGCCGGACCCATGGCTGAACCCACCGTTCTGGTCCTCGGCGCCACCGGGAACACCGGCTCCGAGGTGCTGCGGATGGTGCGCGCGGAGGGCGCGCGGGCGCTGGCCGCCACCCGGCGGCCCGAGGCCGCGGCCGCGGCGGGCGTGACCGACGCCGTCCGGTTCGACTGGCACGACCCGGACGGCCACGCGGCGGCGCTGCGCGGCGTGGACCGGCTCTATCTCGTCGCGCCCCTGGGGGTGGCCGAGCCGCTGCCCGTGGTCGAGCCGTTCCTTAAGGCCGCGGTCGCCCAGGGCGTACGGCGGGCGGTGCTGCTGAGCTCGTCCGCGGTGGACGAGGCGGACACCGGCCTCGGCGCGCTACACGCGCTGGTGCGGCGGACCGTGCCCGAGTGGGCGGTGCTGCGGCCCTCGTGGTTCATGCAGAACTTCACCGGTGACCATCCGGTGGCCCAGGCCATCCGCGGCGACGGCGAGATCGTCACCGCCACCGGCGACGGCAGGGTGGCCTTCGTCGACGCGGCGGACATCGCCGCCGTCGCCACCCGGGCCCTGCTGGACGACCGTCCGCACAACACGGACCACGTCATCACCGGCCCGGAGGCGCTCGGTTACCGGGAGGCGGCGCGCATCGTGGCGGAGGTCTCCGGGCGGCCGGTCCGCCATGTCGCGGTGGAGACCGGGGAGTTGGTCGAGAGGCTGAGGGCGACAGGGCTGCCGCCGGAGTTCGCCGCGTTCCTCGCCGGGCTCGACGAGGACATCCGGCACGGCGCGGAGGACCGTACGACGGACACCGTCGAGCGGGTCACCGGGCGCCCTCCCCGCTCCTTCCGCGCCTTCGCCGAGGCGCACCGCGCGGCGTTCGCCCCGCCGTCGGCGGCCTAGACCCCGGTCCGGGGGCAGGGAGGGGAAAGACCCGCCGGACGCCCCGGAGCGGCCGGGCTCAGCGGGCGGCGAAGGCCAGGAAGTCCGCCCAGGCGGTGGCGGCTATGTGGAGGCGGGGACCGTCGGGGTTCTTGGAGTCCCGTATGTGGACGGTGGTGGGGGTGGTGGCGACCTCGACGCAGTCGCCGCCGCCCGCGTCGCTGTAGCTGGACTTGTGCCAGTCGTAGGCGACCTCTATGCACTGGCCGCCGCCGGAATCGCTGTAGCTGCTTTTGAACCACATCAAGTCGCTCATAGATCACCCATCAACTGCTCGATGAAGCTCACGGATTCCTTCGGCCCGAGAGCCTGCGTCCTGATCATGGCATAGCGGCGCGACAGCTCCCCCACTTCCTCTGGCTTGGCAGTGAGGGTGCTTTTGCCGTTGCTCTCCATGTAGACGAGGGCAGTCTGGTCGGCAGTCTCGAGTACTGTAAACGGCCCGCGAAGGCCAGCGTGTTCGGCGTGAGTCAACGACATAACCTGGATCGTCACGTTCGGTAGCTGGGCGCACTCGATGAGGTGCCTGAGCTGGGCCCGCATTACCTCCGCGCCACCGATCCTTCGCCGCAGTGCGGCCTCTTCGAGAATCGTGTGGATCAGCGCCATGGGCTTGCGGGTGAGCAGCGCCTTGCGGTCCATGCGGGCCTCGACCAGCTGCTCCAGCTCCTCCGGCTCGAATGGTGGGTAGTTGCTCTTGAGCAACGCGCGGGCGTAGTCCTTCGTTTGCAGCAGACCGTCGATGACCTGTGTGCAGTACGACGAGACAGCCACCGCCTCCTGCTCCAGCTGAACGAAGCCCTGGAAGTACACCGGGTAGCGCTCAAGCCGCAGATACTTGATCGCAGAACGAAGCAACCCGCCCGCGTCCAGTGCCTTCTCGGCCGCGTCGATGAACTCGTCGGTCGGCGGCTTGGCGCACGTCTCCACGGCGCTCACCGCCGACCCGGTGTAATTCATCAGCGCACCCAACTCGTCCTGGGTGAAACCCGCCCGCTCGCGCAGAAGCCGCAGGACAGCGGCGAAGTACTGCACGGTCGGCGGAGCGGAGTCCTTCTTCTTCGACTGGGCCACGCGGGCCACCCCCTCAACAACTCTCAACGCCAATCAGCCCGCGTTCGACCAGAGTTGCCGGTCGCCGCAGTTGACGCTCTGTTACTGGTGAAGGTAGCGGCCTGCACTGACAGCGGGAGGATGAACGCGGAAAGTTACGACGTGCGGCCCTGGTCGGGCGTCCGGGAGCGCATCGTCGGCAAAACGGGCTGGGCCCGAATCCGCCTGTAGCGGTCGTCGGTTGGGCGCGGCGCCGTCTCGCGCCTTCGGCGCAATTGAGCATGGGTCGGGGGTGCCGGGGCGGGGGCGGCGTCGCCGGCCGCCGGGCCGGTGGGGGCGGGGCGAGTGGCGGCATCCGGGCTCTCGGGTCGGGGTCGATCCGGACTGCGGGCCTGGCCCCTCCGGGTACCCCTCTCAAAAACACTTGATCTGGCGCAACTAATAAGTCAAGCAATCTCAAGGGGGGTACCCCACCCCCGGCGGAGTTGTCCGGCGTCGGCCCAAGCTCCCGACTACGGAAGCCGCCACCGGGCCCGACCTCCCACCGGCCCGGCGGCCGGCGACGCGGCCCGCGCCCCCCACCAGCCGCCCCCATGCTCAAATGCGCCGAAGGCGCGAAACGGCGCCGCAGACGGCCAACGACGTCTTCCCCCTGGCCACCGTCCTGCTCGGGCACGGCTCGTCGGGCTCGTTCCTGGACGCGGGGGTCGTGGCCGGGGCCTGGAGCGTGGGAGGCACGGTGACGGCACCGTTCCGGGGCAGGCTGGTGGACCGTCATGGGCAACGGTGGCCGATGGGGGCCATGGTCGTGCTCACCGCGTTCGCCGTGGCCGGTCTGGTGACGGCCACGGCGACCACACAGCTGGTGCTCTCCGGCACGCTCGCCGGGGCGGCGTTCGCCCCCATGACCGTCTGCCTCGACGACAGACCCTGGGCGGATCGGCGGAAGTCGGCTGCGGTTCGGTGCGCCCCGAAGGGGCGCGGGGCTGTGTCGACGTGCGGCTCCGCCGCGCGGGCGCCACCAGCCACGACGCGGCCACGGAGGAACGACCGCACCTCGCGGCACTTCCAGCGGAGCGCTTAGCGGAACAGCACGCCCGGGAGGCCGGGGCGGTCGGTGGCCTCCTGGAGGGCGGCGCGCAGGGTGTGGCTGTCGGTGAGGGGGCCGCCGGGTCGGATCAGCCAGACATGGCCCTGCCGTACGCAGCCGGGCCTGGGGCAGCGCAGCACCCGGCCCGGCCCCGCCGCGGCCACCGTGCGGCGGCGGGCGTACGCCGTCCCGGCCAGCCAGACCTTCCACTCGGCCGCGGATCCGGGCGGCACGAGGAAGGAGAGCACATGGCTGGCGGTGGCCAGCATCACCGGCCCCGCCGCATCGCGCCGCCGCAGCGCCTGGATCACCGCGTTGCCGATGTCGTCGCACATCCGCACCAGGTCGAAGACCGGGCCCACCGGCAGATCGGCGAGGCCGGTGCCGCTGGCCCACTGGAGCCGCACCCGCCCGGGGTCGTCGCTCGCGGCCAGCAGCCATTCGGCCGCGTCGGTCTCCACCGTGACCCGCATCCGGCGCTCCCCCCGCGCTCCCGTGTTCATGAGGTGGCCACCAGCGGCAGGGTGAACCACACCTTCTTCCCCCGGACTCCGGGATCGGGCGGTTCGGTGCCCCAGTCGGCCGCCAGGTCCTCGACGATGGCCAGCCCCCGTCCGGACTCCTCGGTGGGCTCCGGGTTGCGGGCGACCGGGACCACGGGCGAGCCGTCGGCCACCTCCACCCGCAGCTCACGGCCGAAGCGTTCCAGCGAGACGGTGATGGTGACGGTGTCGGCGGGGCCGGAGCTGCCGTGCTCCACGGCGTTGGCGAACAGTTCGTTGGTGGCGAGGACGACATGGTCCACGACCGCGCCGAGCCGCCAGTCGCGCAGATGTCCGGCGACCATCCGGCGCACCGCGGCGGCGCGGTCGGGGAGGGCGGGGAACTCCGCCCGGAAGAGCCGGCGGGTGTCCAGCGGGATCACCGTCCTCTCCCCTCCGGAGCGGGGGACGGGACTCGCCGCGGCGGCCGGGCCGTCGCCCGGCGCGGTTCTCGGCGCGGCGGCCCGCCCGGTAACCGGATCGGTTCGCGGGCGGTCCGCGGAGACCGCGACGCCTCGGCTCGCGCCCATGGTCTCGCCCTCCTCATCGGCCGACGCCGGCCGGTGCGACAGTCCTGGACAGGGTCGGCTCACGGTCTCGGTCCTCACGGTCCTCATCGGTCTGTGGGCTCTGGTGGCATACGGGCACATGGGGTGATTGATGTTCCGGTGAGCGGGTAAGCGCATTCTGGCGACCGACGGCGTGGCATCTGGGCTGGTGACAGGTGGTGCGCACGCCCCACCCGACCCGCCTGGACCAGCTGCCACGGACGGAGAGGGCCCGGTCGCGGTGAGTGCCGGTTACCGGCATGGTTCCTCCTTCGAAGGCAGCGCAAAGCGCCATCGGTCGCCGTTCAGTAGACAAACGGTTGGACCGGCCGGTGGGCGAGAGGGCATGGGGGTTGTCCGGTTGTACGGGCGTAGTGGTTCGGGCTGTACGGTCCGGACGTGGCAAGCGTGAGCGAGGGCCGCGAGGGGCGGCCCGGCTCGGGGGAACGGTCCGGTGTGGACGGCAAGCGGGTCCTGGTGACCGGGGGCTCCCGGGGGCTGGGGGAACAGATCGTACGGCTCCTGGCCGCCGGCGGGGCCCGGTTGGCCACGTGTGCGCGCACCCCGGAGCACCTGCGGTCCCTCACGGCGTCCCTGAGCGCCGAGGGGCACGGGGAGCCGTTCACCCGTGCGCTGGACGTCACCGAGCCGGAGCTGCTGGAGCGGTTCGTGGATGCGGCGGCGGAACGTTTCAGCGGCCTTGACGGCGTGGTGGCCTGCGCCGGTGGCGCCCGCGGCCGCGGCATCGAGGACGCCGGTCCCCAGGACTGGTCGCTGACCTGGGAGATGAATGTCGGTCATACGGCCCGGCTGGTGAAGGCCGCGGTGCCGCATCTGCGCCGGGCGGGCGGCGGCTCCGTGGTGGTGATCGCCTCCATCTCCGGCTGGAAGCCGGGGCCGCAGGCGCAGTACGGGGCCGCCAAGGCCGCCCAGATCCATCTGGCGGCCTCACTCGCCCGTGAGCTGGGCCCGGACGGGATCCGGGTGAACGCCGTCTCCCCGGGGTCCATGCTGATCCCCGGGAAGCGGTGGGACCGGATGCGCACCGAAGAGCCCGAGGCGTACGCCCGGTTCACGGCCGAGCTGCCGCGCGGTGAACTGGTCACCCCGCGGGAGGTCGCCCAAGTCGTGGCGTTCCTGCTCTCGGACGCCTCGAGCGGGGTCTCCGGTGCGCATCTGCCCGTGGACCGAGCCCAGAACGCCCCCACGCCGGGAGGCTATTGACCCCCCGGCGCTCCCCCGAGCGGAGGCGCTCCGGACACGCCACCGGCCGCCCACGTGGAGCGGCCGGAGACTTCACTCCAGGCACCGGCGGGGCGAGGCCCCGAGGCCGGATGCCTCAGGCGGCCATGCCGAGCACGGTCCGGGAGCGCTGCTCGAACTCCCTGACCATGGGCTCTCCGCGGTGCGGCCGCAGCCGGGTGCGGAAGTCGCGCAGCGCCTGGATCGAGCGCTCGCTGTGCACCCCGCTGAGCGTGTCGAGTGCCTCGCCCGCGGTGCCCACGGCCTCGTCCAGCCGGTTCTGCTGGAGGTAGGCCGTGGCCAGCACGGATCTGCTGATGGCCTGGCGCCGACGCCGGTCGGCGTTGGCACGCACGGATTCGGTGGCGGCGTGCTCGGCGTCCGTGGCGTTCCCCAGGTCGCGGAAGCACAGCGCCGCCTCGGCGGCCAGATAGTGGTGGTCGAGGAAGCGCACCCAGGGCGACTCCTGCTCGGGGCCCTGGCTGGCCTCCAGCTGGGCGTCGGCCGCGCGCAGCGACTTGGACGCCTCCCGGGGCTGGTCCAGTGCGGCGTAGCCACGGGCGGCCATGGCGTGCAGCCGCATCAGCCCGAGCGGGCTTCCGGCGTGCTTGGCGGTGGCGACACCGACCCGGGCCAACTCGACCCCCGCCTCGGGCTGGCCCAGGTTGGTCGCCAGATGGGACAGGCCGGCCAGGATCTGACCGCCCAGGACCCGGTCGCCGCCCTCGGCGCACAGCCGCAGCGCCTGGGTCATATAGCGCTGGGCCAAGCCGTATTCGGCGTTGTCGTAGCTGCTCCAGCCGGCCATCGCGGCCAGCTTGGCGGCGGCGGTGAACAGCTGGCGCCGCTCCTGCGGAGGCGCGCCGCGCTGCTGGAGCATGGGGACGACCTCGGTCGACAGATAGAGCACGATGCTGGCGCGGACCTGGCCGCCGCCGAAGCGATTGTCCATCTCGTCGAACATGTTGATCGCCGCGTGGACCTGTTCGACGCGGCCGCCTTCGGCCGCGGGTGCGAGCCGGGCGGTGTCCTGGTTCTCGACCAGCCACAGCAGCCATTCGCGCTGTGGGGTCACCAGCGCGCCGGCGACGAAGGGCACCGCACCCAGCAGGCTGCGGCGGGATATGTCGGTGGAGCCGAGTTCGGCGAGCGTGTGCAAGGTTTCTGCTACGTCCTCCCGGTAGGCCAGCGCCCGGGCCACGACCGGGCGCTGTCGGTCGGAGATGAACCCCAGCTCGGCGGGGCCCACGGGCCTGCCGAGCCGGTGGGAGAGCACGGCGGCGATCAGCTCCGGCGTGGTGCCGCGCGGCTGTCCGCCTTGCAGCCAGCGGGTGACGGACGCCTTGTCGTAGTTCGACTCGCGCCCCTGCCTACGGCCCAGTTCATTGACCCGCAGGGCCAATGAGGCGTAGGAGCACCCGGATTCCTTCAGAGCGGCGGCCAACGCGCTGTTGGCCACGGCGCCTTGGCGCCCGCTCACCGGCTGTGTCTGATGCGTCACCGTGACCGTCCCCGTTTCGAGCCACGGCGGTCTGCGGGATCCCCGTCGCTCGCCGCCCACCGGTCCGCCGGGGGCCTCAACGACGTTGTGGACATGGGTAGTTGGGAGCCCTCGCCATAGAGGGTGAGATGGGTCACGTGCTCACTATGCGTGGCGAGGCCGTCACCTCGCAACCTTCGTTCTGATAATTTCAGAGAGCTTCGCTCGCTCTGTCTGTGTCATTCGTCGCGTGGCACACTGTGCAGGCATATGACAGCCATTCCTACGGGAGGCGGGACGTGAGCGAGGCACGGCCGGCCGGCGCCGCCCCCACTGTCTTACGGAGAGTCCTGGGCAAGCGTCTGCGGCATCTGCGCGAGCGGGCGCGGGTGTCGTTCGAGGAAGCCGCGAAAGCCATCGAGGTCACCCCGTTGACCGTGCGCAGGATGGAAAAGGCGGAAGTCGGCCTCAAGATTCCGTATCTGAAGGAGCTGCTGCGGAACTACGGCGTCCGCGGCCCGGAGATGGAGAATTTCCTCGCTCTGGCGCGCGAGGCCAACCAGCCCGGCTGGTGGCATCAGTTCCGCGATGTGCTTCCGGACTGGTTCAGTGTTTACGTCAGCCTCGAAAGTGAGGCCACCGTCATTCGCGCGTACGAGCCCCACTACGTCCCCGGGCTGCTCCAGACGGAGGACTACGCACGAGCGGTACTACGCATGGGCTTCCCTCGGGACACCGAGGAGGAGCTGGAGCGCCGGATCGCCCTGCGGGTCAAGCGCCAGGGCCTGCTCACCAAGCCGGACGCGCCGACCATCTGGGCCATCCTCGACGAGACGGTGCTGCACCGTCCGGTCGGCGGCTCACGGGTGATGCGCGACCAGATCGACCACCTCATCGACACCTTGGACGTCCCCAAGGTCAGGCTGCAGATCATGCGGTTCGCGGCGGGGCCGCACCCCGGGGCCTTCGGCCCCTTCCACTACTTCCGCTTCGGATTCTCCGAACTGCCGGACGTCGTCTACACCGAGAGCCTCACCGGGGCGGTCTATGTGGACAAGCCGGCCGAAGTCGTCGCCTATCTCGAGGTCCTGGACCGGATGGCGGTCCAGGCCGAGCCGATCGGCGACTCCAGCACCATCCTGGCCGAACTGCGTAAAGGAGCACTGAGATGCATGACCCCGTCTACAGCGGAATGCCGGCCACGGACCTGGGCACGGAGGGCTGGGAGAAGCCCTGGAGCGGGTCCAACGGCGGCACCTGCATCGAGGCCAAGCGACTGCCGGACGGGCGGATCGCGCTGCGCCAGTCCACCGACCCGGCCGGGCCCGCGCTGATCTACACCCGCTCGGAGGTGGCGTCCTTCCTGGAGGCGGCGAAGGCCGGCAAAGCGGACTTCCTCATCTCCTAGGGCCTGTCGTCATCTCCTAGGGCCTGTCGCCAAAGGGGGCGCCCACGGCCGGTTCCCCGAAACTCCCCGAAAACCACTACGCCCACACAACCGCACAACCCCGCAGCGCACTCCCGTCCCCGCCGTCCCGCCACGCACACTGAAGACGCCGTGGCGGGCGGCGGTGTCGTCCCCCTTGCAGATGCGCAGAGCCCATGGGACCGACAGGATGCCGTCATGAACCTCGACCACGCGGTGACTCAGCACCGCACCCTGATCGTCGAGGGCTGCGACGGAGTCGGCAGGGACGCGCTGCTGGCCGGCCTCGCCCGCCGGCACGGCTACACCGTCACCCGCGCCTCCCGCGACCTCCCCCATGTCGACCCGGTCCGGCCGTACCGCGAACTCCTCCAGCAGGACGGCGCCCTCGCGGTCGACGCCGGGCTGGTCGGCGAGCTCGTCTACGGGCCACTGCGCCGCGGCCACTCCCGGGTGACGTGGATTCAGGCGTTCGACTTCGCCGAGGCGGTGGCCGAGCGCCACGGCGCCTTCGTCCATGTGACGGCCCCGGTGCACGTACTGGAGGACCGGCTGGCCGCGCGCGGCGCCTCGGCGGCGGCCCTCGCGGAGATCGACGCCGCGGTCACCGGCTATGACCACGCCTTTTCCACCCTCGCCGAGCACGCTCCGGTCCTCACCGTCGAGGAGCGGCCGGTCTCCGGCGGCGGTCCGGACCCGGATCCGGACCACGGCGAGGCGGCTGCGGAGCCCCCGGTGGCCTCGTTCGCCCGGCCCTTCCCGCGCATCCGCTCCCCCGTGCCGTTCGCCGAGCAGAGCTGAACTCGTCGGCACCGGCCCTAAGTTGGTGCCCCACGCATCGCATCCGCACGGCAGGAGACTGGCGCTATGACAGACGGCTCGTCCACCCCCCACCGGCAGGCCCCGACCAAGATCGACACCACGGTGCCGCATTCGGCGCGGATCTGGAACTACTGGATGGGAGGCAAGGACAACTACGAGGTCGACCGGATCGCCGGTGACGAGTACCGGGAGGTCGCCCCGAACATCGAGACCATGGCCCGCGCCTCGCGCGCGTACCTCATCCGCACCGTCACCCATGTGGCGGGCGAGTGCGGGATCCGGCAGTTCCTGGACATCGGCACCGGGCTGCCCACCTACGACAACACCCACCAGGTGGCCCAGCGGGTGGCGCCCGAGGCCCGCATCGTCTACGTGGACAACGACCCCCTGGTGCTCCGGCACGCCCAGGCGCTGCTCACCAGCACCCGCGAGGGGGTGACCGACTACATCGACGCCGATCTGCACGAGCCCGAGCGGATCCTGGAGGCCGCGTCGAAGACGCTCGACTTCGACCGGCCCATCGCCCTGATGCTGATGGGCATCCTCGGCCACATCCAGGACTACGACGAGGCGGTGTCGATCGCGCGGCGGCTCCAGGCCGCGTTACCGTCCGGCAGCTACTTCGTGCACTACGACAGCACCGACACCGACCAGGCGCTCAAGCAGGCCCAGCAGGGCTACGACGACACCGGCGCCGTGCCGTACGTGCTGCGCAGCGTCGAGCAGATCAGCCGCTTCTACGAGGGCCTGGAGCTGATCGAGCCCGGTATCGTGTCGTGTCCACTGTGGCGCCCGGCCCCCTCCGAGACGGACATCGAGACCACCGATGTCCACGGGGGGGTCGCGCGCAAGCCGTGACGGCGGTGGTGACGACCAAACGAATGGTTCGGCCACCGGGGAGGTAACCCCCGCCCCCGTCGCGTCGTCAGACACGGCGCCGGGAAGCGAGGCGGAGGGACGCGCGGGTGTTCGAGGTCGGGGCCTGGAGAGTGCCCTCCGTCAAGCGGCTGCTGCGGGCGTCGGTCGCCGGTGCCCCCGCCGTCGTACGGCAGCGCCGCGGCCCCCAGGACGAGGCGCCGGGGCGGCCGCGGCACCTGGCCATCATCATGGACGGCAACGGCCGCTGGGCCGCTCTGCGCGGCCTCTCCCGCACCCGCGGCCATCAGGCGGGGGTCCTCGCGCTGCCGCGGGTGGTGGACACGGCCCTGGAGGAGGGCATCGAACACCTGTCGCTGTTCTTCTTCTCCACCGAGAACTGGAACCGGCCGCGCGGCGAGGTGGCCGCCCTGATGCGGCTCACCGCCCAGCTGGCGGACGTCTTCCGGGGCTACGGCGAGCGGGGGGTGCGGCTGCGCTGGCTGGGCTCGGAGGCCCGGCTCCCCCGGGCCACGCTTGCCGCGCTGCGCCGCGCGGAGGACGACACCCGCGACAACCGCGCCATGACGCTGGCCTTCTGCTTCAACCACGGCGGTCGGGAGGAGATCGCCCGCGCCGCCACCTCCCTGGCCCGCGCCTCGGCGGACGGCGCGCTGGACCCCGGGGCCATCGACGAGGCGCTGTTCACCCGCCATCTGCCGCACGCCGATCTGCCGGACATCGACATGCTGGTGCGCACCTCCGGGGAGCAGCGCATCTCCAACTTCATGCTCTGGCGTGCGGCCTACGCGGAGCTCTTCTTCGTGGACACCCTGTGGCCCGACTTCACCGGTGAAGAGCTCCGCGCGCTGCTGGTTGCGTTTGCCGCTCGAAAGCGGCGTTTTGGCGCGGGCGTCGGCCCCGCCTGACACGTCCGCCGTCCCTGGCGACAGCGGATCCGGCCTAGCGAATCTGGACGCCGGAGAGGGTGCGGGCGATGACCAGGCGCTGGATCTCGCTGGTGCCCTCAAAAATCGTGTAGATGGCGGCGTCGCGGTGCATCCGCTCGACCGGGTACTCGCGGGTGAAGCCGTTGCCGCCGAGGATCTGCACCGCCTGGGCGGTGACCTGCTTGGCGGTCTCACTGGCGAACAGCTTGGACATGGAGCCCTCGGCCGACTCGAAGGGCCGGCCGCTCACGGCCATCCACGACGCGCGCCACACCATCAGCCGCGCGGCGTCGATCCGCGTGCGCATGTCGGCGAGCTGGAAGGCGACGCCCTGGTTGTCGATGATGGGGCGGCCGAACTGCTGCCGGGTCTTGGCGTAGTCGAGCGCGACCTCGTACGCGGCGCGGGCGGTGCCGACCGCCATGGCGCCGACGGCCGGGCGGGACGCCTCGAAGGTGGCCATGGCGGCGTTCTTCAGCCGCTCCCCGCCCGACTTGGCCCGCTCCCGGGCGCGCGCGAGGCGTTCGTCCAGCTTCTCCTTGCCCCCGAGCAGGCAGCTGCCGGGCACCCGCACCTGGTCGAGGACGACTTCGGCGGTGTGCGAGGCGCGGATGCCGTGCTTCTTGAACTTCTGGCCCTGGGAAAGACCGGGGGTGCCGGGCGGGATGATGAACGAGGCGTGGCCCTTGGAGCCGAGGTCGGGGTCGACGACCGCGACCACCACGTGGACATTGGCGATACCGCCGTTGGTGGCCCAGGTCTTGGTGCCGTTCAGCACCCATTCGTCCGTGGCCTCGTCGTAGACGGCGCGGGTGCGCATCGAGCCGACGTCGGAGCCCGCGTCGGGCTCGGAGGAGCAGAAGGCGGCGACCTTCACATCGTCGGCGTCGCCGTACATCTGCGGGATCCAGGTGCCGATCTGCTCCTCGGTGCCGTTGGCCAGGACGCCGACGGCGGCGAGGCCGGTGCCGACGATGGACAGGGCGATCCCCGCGTCGCCCCAGAACAGCTCCTCCATGGTCATGGGGATGCCGAGGCCGGTGGGGTCGAAGTACTGCTGGGCGTAGAAGTCCAGGGAGTACAGGCCGATCTTGGCGGCCTCCTGGATAATCGGCCAGGGGGTTTCCTCGCGCTCGTCCCATTCGGCGGCGGCCGGGCGCATGACGTCCGCGGCGAAGCCGTGGATCCAGTCGCGCACCGCCTTCTGATCGTCGTCGAGCTCGAACGAGAACTCCGCCATGACCCCTCCACGTGCTTGTTACCTGCGGTAACAGCAGTCTGTTACCGCCCAGTAGGCGATGTCAACTCCCCCGGGCACGCGGGCCCCGCGACCCCCTCGGGTGTTACGTTGCGCTTCAGCGCGCAGCGCGATCGCGCCGGGAAGCGCGAGGTGCGACGGCGCGAGTACCACATCGGGGGCGGGGAGGCAACGCATGCGGACCGGGACCAGCCAGCGGGACGACCAGCGGCAGACGGCCCAGCAGAGGCGCAAGGAGCTGCTGGAGGCCGCGGACCGGGTGGTGCTGCGCGACGGCCCAGAGGCCTCCATGAACGCCATCGCCGCCGAAGCGGGCATCACCAAGCCCATTCTGTACCGCCACTTCGGTGACAAGGGCGGACTGTACCGCGCGCTCGCCAAGCGCCACACCGACGCCCTGCTCGCCTCGCTGCGCGCCGCCCTGGACGCACCCGCCGACGACCGCAGGCAGCGCGTGGAGGCCACGCTGGACACCTACCTGGCCGCGATCGAGGCGCGGCCCCAGGTGTACCGCTTCCTGATGCACCCGGCCGACCACGGCCAGCCGGAGCCGGAGCAGGGCTTCGACGTGGGCCACCACTCCGCCCCGCTGCTGCGCCGGCTCGGCGAGGAGCTGGCCACGGTGATCGCCGAGCGGCTGGAGCTGGGTCCCGGCGGCGACGAGGTGGCCCGGGTCTGGGGCCATGGGATCGTCGGCATGATGCACGCGGCCGGTGACTGGTGGCTGCGCGACCGCCCGTGCGCACGCGGCCAGTTGGTGCACCATCTCACCGATCTGCTGTGGGGGCGGCTGTCGCTGGCGGACGACCGGGTCGGCGCACCGGGCTTCTGAGGCCCCGGCAGTCCCTCAACTGGGGCTCCGCCCCAGACCCCGCTCCTCAATCGCCGGAGGGGCTGGAATGGGTCCAGGGGGCGCGGCGGATCGCGCGCAGCGCCCTGCGTCGCCGCAGCCCGGTGAGCCGGTCGATGAACAGCCCGCCGTCCAGATGGTCGCACTCGTGCTGGAGGCAGCGCGCGAAGAAGCCCGTGCCCTCGATCCGCACCGGCTCCCCGGTCATGGTCACGCCCTCGATCACGGCGTGGTCGTGGCGCGGGGTGCCCGCCTCGACGCCCGGCAGCGACAGACAGCCCTCCGGCCCGCGCACCGTCACCCCGTCGGCCGCCACCGGCCGGGGGTTGACGACATGCCCCAGATGGCGGTGGTCCTCGTCGTCCGGGCAGTCGAAGACGAAGACCCGCAGCCCCACGCCGATCTGATTGGCCGCCAGGCCCACCCCCTGGGCCGCGTACATCGTGGCGTACATGTCCTCGATCAGCAGCGCCAGCTCGGCGTCGAACGCGGTGACCTCCTCGCACGGCGCGCGCAGCGCCGGATCGCCGAGGAGCCGCAGGGGACGCACCGCTCCGCGGCTGCCCGGGATCACGCCATGTCGCATGGCAGCCAAGCCTACGGCGCCGGTGAGATGGGCCCCGCGCGGGCGGTCGGAATTCGGGACAGCCGCCGGATCTCGATAGGCTGCTCTCCGACCGTGGCCTCCCGGCTGGCGATGCGGCGCGGAGGGGGCATACCACCGGCGCCTCGGGGGGCAGGAGCGGCGCCGGTATGCGAGGAGGATCGAGAAGACGATGGCAGGCAACTCGGAGCCGCTGTCACCGCGGGCCAAGCTGGCCGTGACGGCGGGCAAGGCCGCGGCCGCGGTGTCGCGGGCCGCGGGCCGCGGCAGTGGATCGGTGATCGGCGGCAAGGTGGCCCTGCGGCTCGACCCCGATCTGCTGGGCAGGCTGGCGCAGCACCTGGACGTCATCCTGGTGTCGGCGACCAATGGCAAGACCACGACCACCCGGCTCATCGCCGAGGCGCTGCGGGCGGCCGGCCCGGTCGTCTCCAACGCGCTGGGCGCCAATATGCCGGCCGGTATCACCTCGGCCCTGGCGGGCGGCTCCGATGCCCGCTACGGCGTCATCGAGGTCGACGAGAAGTACCTCGCCGGTGTGGCGCGCGACACCGAGCCCAAGGCCATCGCGCTCCTCAACCTCTCCCGTGACCAGCTCGACCGCGCCGCCGAGACCCGGATGCTCGCCGAGAAGTGGCGCGAGGGCCTGACCGGCAGCAAGGCGGTCGTGATCGCCAACGCCGACGACCCGCTGATCGTCTGGGCCGCCTCCTCCAGCCCCAATGTGGTGTGGGTCGCGGCCGGGCAGGAGTGGAAGGACGACGCCTGGTCCTGCCCGTCCTGCGGCGGTGTGCTCCAGCGCCCGGGCGACGACTGGGTCTGCGGGGAGTGCGGCTTCCGCCGCCCGGTCCCCAGCTGGGCGCTGAACGGCGACTACGTCCTCGACCCGCACGGCGCCGCCTGGCCCATCCAGCTCCAGCTCCCCGGCCGTGCCAACAAGGCCAACGCGGCCACCTCGGCCGCCGTCGCCGCCACCTTCGGGGTGCCCCCGCAGGTCGCACTGGAGCGGATGTACCAGGTCCAGGCCGTGGCCGGCCGGTATGACGTGGTCACCTTCCAGGAGCGCCAGCTGCGGCTGCTGCTGGCGAAGAACCCGGCCGGCTGGCTGGAGACCTTCTCGCTGATCGACCCGCCGCCCACCCCGGTGATCCTCTCGGTGAACGCGCGCGGCGCCGACGGCACCGACACCTCCTGGCTGTGGGACGTGGACTACACCCGGCTCGCCGGGCACCCGATCTGCGTGATCGGCGACCGCAAGCTGGACCTCGCGGTGCGCCTGGAGGTCGCCGGGCTGGACTTCCGGGTCTGCGCGGACGTGGACGAGGCGGTGCGGATCTCCCCACCCGGCCGCATCGAGGTGATCGCCAACTACACCGCGTTCCAGGACCTGCGCCGCCGGGTCGGCAACTGACCCCCGTACGAGAGGCACGAAGATGCGTAGCACGAGCCAGAACGGCCTGCGTCTGGTGTGGGTCTACCCCGACCTGCTGAGCACGTACGGCGACCAGGGCAACGTCCTGGTGGTGGAGCGCCGGGCGCGGCAGCGCGGGCTGGAGGTCTCCCGCCTGGACGTCCGCTCCGACCAGCAGATCCCTACCTCCGGGGACATCTATCTGATCGGCGGCGGCGAGGACCGGCCGCAGCGGCTGGCCGCCGAGCGGCTGATGCGGGACGGCGGGCTGAGCCGGGCGGTCGCCAACGGGGCGATCGTCTTCTCGGTGTGCGCCGGGTACCAGATCCTCGGCCATGAGTTCATCAACGACCTCGGGCAGCGGCAGCAGGGCCTGGGCCTGCTGGACGTGGTCAGCACCCGCGGCGAGGGCGCCCGCTGCGTCGGGGACGTGCTGGCCGACATCGACGAGCGGCTGGCACTGCCCCCGCTGACCGGCTTCGAGAACCATCAGGGCGTCACCCACCTGGGCCCGACCGCCCGCCCCTTCGCCCGGGTCCGGTTCGGCAACGGCAACGGCACCGGGGACGGCTTCGAGGGCGCGTACAGCGACACCGTCTTCGGGACGTACATGCACGGCCCGGTGATGGCCCGCAACCCGCACATCGCGGACCACCTGCTGAAGCTGGCCCTCGATGTGAACGCGCTGCCGCCGGTCAACGACCAGTGGTACGAGGCGCTGCGCAACGAGCGGATCGCCGCGGCGACCCAGCCCGCCTGAGCCGCGCCCCGCTCGCTCGAGCGCAGCTCAGACGCCGTTCGAGCGCGGAGTGACCGCATGGCGGACATCGGGCCGCAGGCCGCGCCCCCGCCGCCCGCCCGCTTGTAGGGTGGCGGGGTCCCGCCGGACGACGCGGTCCGGCCGTTGGCTCCCATCCCAGACAGAGGTATGCGTGCCATGCGCATTGGTGTGCTCACGTCCGGCGGCGACTGCCCCGGCCTGAACGCGGTCATCAGGTCAGTCGTCCACCGCGCCACCGTCGACCACGGCGATGAGGTGATCGGCTTCCAGGACGGCTGGAAGGGCCTGCTGGAGTGCGACTACCGCAAGCTGGACCTGGACGCCGTGAGCGGCATCCTGTCCCTCGGCGGCACCATCCTCGGCTCCACCCGGGTGCGCCCCGAGCATCTGCGGGACGGTGTCGAGCGGGCCAAGGGGCATGTGGCGGAGCTCGGCCTGGACGCGGTCATCCCCATCGGCGGGGAGGGCACGCTGAAGGCCGCGCGGCTGCTCTCGGACGCCGGACTGCCGATCGTCGGCGTGCCGAAGACCATCGACAACGACATCGCCTCGACCGATGTGACCTTCGGCTTCGACACCGCGGTCGGGGTCGCCACCGAGGCCCTGGACCGGCTCAAGACCACCGCGGAGTCCCATCAGCGGGTGCTGATCGTCGAGGTCATGGGGCGGCACACGGGCTGGATCGCGCTGCACTCGGGCATGGCCGCGGGCGCCCACGCCATCGTCGTCCCGGAGCGCCCGTTCGACATCGAGGAGCTGGCCAGGACCGTCGGGGCGCGGTTCGAGGCGGGCAAGAAGTTCGCGATCGTGGTGGTGGCGGAGGGCGCCAAGCCGCGCGAGGGCACGATGGACTACGAGGCCGGCGGCAAGGACGTCTACGGCCACGAGCGCTTCGCGGGCATCGCCCGCCATCTCTCCGTGGAGCTCGAGCGGCGGCTCGGCAAGGAGGCGCGGGCGGTCATCCTGGGCCATGTGCAGCGCGGTGGCACCCCGACGGCGTACGACAGGGTGCTGGCCACCCGCTTCGGCTGGCACGCGGTCGAGGCGGCCCACCGCGGCGAATTCGGCACGATCACGGCGCTGCGCGGCACGGACATCACCCTGGTGCCGCTCGCGGCGGCCGTGCAGCGGCTGAAGACGGTCCCCGCCGAGCGGTACGCCGAGGCCGAGTGCGTACTGTAGGGACGACACAAACCGGTTCATGCCGACTCCAACCGCGGCCATCACTTGCGCAACCCTTACGGCGAGCAACCAGGTCCGCGAGAGCGGCGCCGGTTTAGGCGCACAAAGGGGAGAGCTGATGGATCACGGCGGGCACGGCATGATGATGGATCTGCCGCCGTTCACGCTGTCGCGCGGGCTGGAGTTCGGCGGCGATCCGTTCTTCCTGGTCGGCTGTCTGCTGGCGCTCGGTCTTTACGGCTGGGGCGTCGCGCGGCTGCGGCGGCGCGGCGACGCCTGGCCGGTCGGGCGCGTGGTCTCCTTCGTGCTCGGGGTGCTGACCATCGCGGTCGCGATGTGCACCAAGCTGAACGACTACGGCATGGTCATGTTCAGCGTCCATATGGTGCAGCACATGATCATCAGCATGGTCTCGCCGATCCTGCTGCTGCTGGGCGCGCCGGTCACGCTGACCCTGCGGGCCCTCCCGGCGGCCGGGCGCGGCCGCAAGGGGCCCCGGGAGCTGCTGGTCGCGCTGTTGCACAGCCGCTATATGCGGATCATCACCCACCCGGCGTTCACCATCCCGCTGTTCATCGCGAGCCTGTACGCGCTGTACTTCACCCCGCTCTTCGACTTCCTGATGGAGAGCAAGGCCGGGCACATCGCGATGATGGTCCACTTCCTCGCGGTGGGCCTGGTCTTCTTCTGGCCGATCATGGGCGTGGACCCGGGCCCGCACCGGCCCGGCTATGTGATGCGGATGCTGGAGCTGTTCTCGGGCATGCCGTTCCACGCGTTCTTCGGCATCGCGCTGATGATGGCGTCCGAGCCCATGGTCGGCGCGTACAAGCATCCGCCCGCCTCGCTGGGCATCGACGCGCTGTCGGACCAGACCTGGGCGGGCGGTATCGCCTGGGCGTTCAGCGAGATCCCGTCGGTGATCGTGCTGGTGGCGCTGGTCTACCAGTGGTACAAGTCCGAGCAGCGCCAGGCGCGGCGCATCGACCGCACCGCGGACCGGGACGGCGACCAGGAGCTCGCGGCGTACAACGCGTATCTGGCCTCGCTCCAGTCCCGGAGCCAGTGAGGGTTCGCCGGGTCTCGCCGCCCGCGGCGGGCCACGCGGCGGAACTGCATGAAGACCCGCCGGACGGCCCGTAGCGGCCGGGGCCCGGGCCGCGAGACCATGGACCCGGGCCCTGGGTGGCCCGGGTCCTGGCGAAGGGGCGTCGGGACCGCCGTGAGGAGGTCGGGGATGCCCGGTTCCGCGAAGGCGATGACGATGGCCACGGTGGGGGGTCTGGTGCTGGTGACGGCCTACACCGTGGCGCTGGGGAGCAACGGCTGGCTCTGGTTCAGCTGGGTGGTGCTCGGACTGCTGACCGTGGGGGTCGTGGTGGCCCGGGGCTGATCGGCTGATCGCTACCGAGCGGATCCCGAGGGCCTGCCCACCAGCCACCGCCATAACGCCGCCCACCACGGGACGCGCTCGGGGACCGCCGCCTCGGGCCCCTCGGTGCCGGACCGGACCGGTGGCGTGGCCGCCTGCTCCTCGGGCCCCGACGGCACCCGCTGCCGAGGGGGCAACAGGGACTCGACGGGGAGGTCCATGATGTCCGGCTCGGGGCGCCGGGGCATGAACTCCACCGGCAGCTCCACGAGATGGCGGGAGATCCAGGACGAGAGCCAGGTCAGCTCGGTCTCGTCCACGGCCAGCCGCAGATCGGGCAGGCGCAGCAGCAGGGTGTCGATGGCGGTGTCCGTGATGGCGCGGCCGATGTCCTGCCCCGGGCATTCATGGGGGCCGCCGCTGAAGGCGAGATGGGACCGGTTGCCGTACATGGGCGCGGCGATGTCGGGGCGGATGGCCGGGTCGACGTTCCCGGCGGCCAGCCCCAGCAGCAGCATGTCCCCGGCCTTGATCCGCTGACCGCCCAGCTCGGTGTCCCCGGTGGCCCAGCGGCCGGGGACGACCGTGAGCGGGGGCTCGTTCCACAGCACGTGCTCGATGGCGTCCGGCAGCGTCATATGGCCACCGGCCAGGGACGCGCGGAAGCGCGGGTCGGTGAGGACCATGCGCAGCGTGTTGGCCATCAGATTGGTGGTGGTCTCGTTGCCGGTGAGCAGCACCAGCCGCAGATGCTGGACCACCTCCTCCTCGGTGAGGCCGGAGGGGTGGGCCAGCAGCCAGGAGGCCAGGTCCTCGCCGGGTTCGGCGCGCCTGCGGTCCACCAGGCCCTTGAGGGTGTCGGTGACGTACGCGTCGCTGCGCAGGGCCGTCTCGGTGCCCTTCATCAGGTCCCGGGTGGCCTCGACCAGCCGTGGGCCGTACTCGTCGGGCATGCCCAGCAGTTGGGTGAGGACGAGCATGGGCAGCTGCTGGGCGAAGGCGGTGACCATTTCCGCGCCTCCGTCGGCGCAGAAGTCGTTCACCAGCTGGTGGGTGAAGCGGGTGACATGGCGGCGGATCCCGCGGCGGTCGAAGCGCCCCATGGACTCGGTGAGCGCGGCCCGCAGCCGCTCGTGCTCGTCGCCGTCGGCGAAGGTGCACATGGGCTGCCAGCCGACCACCGGCAGCAGGGGCGAGTCGGTGCCGATCCGGCCGTCCTTCCAGGCGTGCCAGTGGCGGGAGTCGCGGGAGAACCGGGAGGGGGTGCGGGAGACCTCCAGGTTCTCGCGGTAGCCCAGCAGCAGCCAGGCCGGTATGTCACCGTCGAGCACGATCGGGGCCACCGGGCCGTGCTCGGCGCGCAGCCGCTCGTACAGCCCCATCGGGTCCTTCTCGTTCTCGGGCCCGAGGAGGTCCACCAGACCGCCGTCGGAGAGCGCGGGGTGGACGGGGCACCGGGTGGGCGGCAGGTCGGCGGGCCCGGTGCCGGGGTCGTCGGGGTGAGGAGTCACGGTGTCTCCGGGGTCACGGTGTGGAGGGCTTGCAGATGGCGCACGAGGGCGAGGAGGGTGTCGCGGCTGGAGGCCCGGTCGCGGGCATCGCAGTCGATCATCGGTACGGAGTCGGGCAGGTCCATGGCCGCGCGCAGCTCCGCCATGGGGTGGACGGGGGCCTCGGGGAACGCGTTGACCGCGACCACGAAGGGCACCCCGCGCTCCTCGAGCCGCCCGACCGCGTCGAAGCTGACCTCCAGGCGGCGGGTGTCGATCAGGACGACGGCGCCCAGGGCGCCCTCGAAGAGCCCGTTCCACAGGAACCAGAACCGCTCCTGGCCGGGGGTGCCGAACAGATAGAGCACCAGCCGTTCGTTGAGGCTGATCCGGCCGAAGTCCATCGCGACAGTGGTCTCGGTCTTGCGCTCGATCCCTGCGATGTCGTCGACGCCGACCCCGGCCTGGGTCATGGTCTCCTCGGTGGTCAGCGGGCGGATCTCGCTCACCGAGCCGACCATGGTGGTCTTGCCGACGCCGAAGCCGCCGACGATCACCACCTTGACGGCGGCGGCCGCGGAGGCCGGGAGGGTGTCCTCGCTGCGCGGTCCGGCGATTCCCTCAGAGGTTCTGTAGTCCATGCATCACCGCCTGCAGCAGTTCGGGGTCGGGCAGCACGGCGGCCGGGACCGGCGCCCTGGCCTCCACCCGGTCGTCCCGCAGCAGCCCCGTGAGGAGCACGGTGACGGTGGAGACGGGCAGGACCAGATACGCGGAGATCTCGGCCACCGAGAGCGGGAACTGGCACATCCTCAGCACGGCCGCGGCCTCGGGGGCCATCCCCGGCTCCGGTTCGGCGCGCGCCACGATCAGGCTGACGAGCTCGACGGGCCGGTGCCGGGGTTCCTGCGGGGCGCGGCCGCGGCTCACGGTGTAGAGCCGCTCCGGGCCGCCCTCGTCCCACGGCTTGCCGGGCTCGCTCATGTCACGCGTCCGTCGACCCGCGGCGGGCTGCTGAGGTGCTCCCCGAGCCGGGCGACGAGATCTCTCATGCACTGGCCCATCAGCCCGGCGTCCACGCTGTCCTCGGCGAGCACCGCCAGATATGAGCTGGTGCCGGCCGCCATCAGATAGAAGAACCCGCCGTCGACCTCGATGACGACCAGCCGCATCCGCCCGTCCCCCTCGGGGAATTCGGCGGCGATCGCGCCGGAGAGGCTCTGCAGCCCGGCGCAGGCGGCGGCCAGGCGGTCGGCGGTGTCCTTGTCCGTGCCGACCTGGGCCATGCACAGGCCGTCCGAGGACAGCAGGACCACGTGCCGGGTCTCCGGAACGCTCGACGCCAGGTCCCGGAGCATCCAGTCCATGTTGAACCGCGGTTGCGTCACTTGCCTACTCATCCTTGTCCGACGTGTTCGGGGTGCTTGGGCTGTCCGGGGCGGTGGAGGATTCCCGGGGGTCCGGCGCGTCCAGGGCGGCGCCCGGCGCGTCCGTGGCGGCGTCCGCCCCCGGGATCGGCTCCCCGTTGAGCCCCTTGGTGAAGGCGTCCAGCCAGATCCCCGGCTGTACGGGCCGGCGGGCCGGTTCGCGGGGCGGGGCGGGCGCCGCCGGGGGCGCGGAGTCGACGCGGAGGGCCGGGGCGACCATGGGCATCCGGCGGCGGCGCTGCGGGAGTCCGGCGCCGTTCTGCCGGAAACCGGGGCCGGGGCGGCCCTGCGCCACCGGGCCGGTGCGGGTGGGCGACGGCAGCGGGGTGGCCCGCTTGATGGGCTTGGGCGGGGGCAGTTTGGCCGCGCGGGCGATCGCGCCGCCGGGCGCGGGGGTGGGGCAGATGATGTCCTGCGGTACGACCAGCACCGCGCGCACCCCGCCGTACGCCGAGGGCCGCAGCGAGACCTGGAACCGGTACCTCACGGCGAGCCTGCCGACCACGGCCAGGCCGAGCCGCGGTGTCTCGCCCAGGTCGTTGAGGTCGAATCCGGTGGCCGCCTGGAGCAGCACCGCGTCGGTGCGCCTGCGCGCCTCCTCCGACAGGCCCACCCCGGCGTCCTCGATCTCGATCGCGACCCCGGACTGGACCTCGATCGCGGTCAGGTGCACCCGGGTCTTGGGCGGCGAGTAGCGGGTGGCGTTGTCCAGCAGTTCGGCGAGGGCGTGGATCAGCGGCTCCACCGAGGGGCCGACGATGGCGACGTCCGCCACCGAGTGCAGATCCACCCGCTCGTACTCGAGGATGCGGGACATGGCGCCGCGGCAGACGTTGAACAGCGGCACCTCCTTCTGCCACTGGCGGCCCGGGTGGGAGCCGCCCAGAACCGCGATGGAGTCCGCCAGCCGGCCGATGAGGGCATTGCCGTGGTCCAGGTGGAGCAGATCCTCGAAGACGTCCGGGTCGGCGCCGTGCTTGTCCTCCATCTCCCGCATGTCCATGGCCTGTTGGTGGACGATGGCCTGCACCCGGCGGGCGATGTTGACGAACGCCCGCTGGGCCGCGTCCCTCAGGTCCTCCTCGGTCCGCACGGTGTCCAGCACCCACCGCAGCAGTTGCTCGTGGGCGGCGTCGAAGTCCGGATCGAGACGGGGTGCGTAGTCGACGTCCTTCATCGCCTCGTGCACCATGGCGCCGCGCCGCAGCCGGGCCACCGTCTCGGGGAGCACCTCCCGGGTCAGCCGCCGGATCGCCGCCTCCTGGTCGGCCAGGCGCCGCCGCGACTCGGCGTCCTGGGCGGTGAGCCGGGTGCGCAGCGTGGCGATCAGCCGGCCGCGGCGCATCGCCTCGGCGGCCGCGAGGGCCACCGCGAGCGTCGCCGCCATGCCGCACCAGGCGACCGTGGCCCGCGCCCCGGCCGGGACCACGGCGACGGCCAGCGCCGCGCAGAACGCCATCGCGGCGGGAGGGATGACCCATACGAGCGTGGAGGCGGGCCTTCGGCCTCCCGGTGAGGTGCCGCCTCCGGATGAGGTGCCGGCGAAAACCATGGGCATCCTTAAAAACAGCGAAGAGAAAATGAGTGCGAAAACGCGGGCGATGAACCAGCCCGTCATGGGCCCTGGAGCTTAGCGGTTTCACCGTCGCATGAATCGAAGATGCTTTTTTCTTCGAAATGCATCACGGTGAATTCAAAGAGCGCGAAAAAGCGATCATCTGCACTCACCCTTTGACCGTGAATGATCGGCCGAGGGCGAATCTGCTCATAGCGAAGGAGCCTGGGCAGCGTGGCACCCGGACCCCTAGCGTCCCGGCATGAGCACTGGGAGCGCATGTGTGATCGGGGCGACGGGGCAGATCGGGCGGGCGGCGGTGCGCGCGCTCGCCGAGGAGGGATGGCGGGTGCGCGCCGCCTCGCGCGGCGCGGGCCGCGACGCGAGCTGGCCCGCGTCGGTGGAGAGCGTGGCCGTGGACCGGGACGACGACGCCGCGGTGGCCGCGCTGATCGGCGACGGCTGCGATGTGGTGCTGGACTGCGTCGCCTACGGCCGGGCGCACGCACGGCAGTTGCTGGGGCTCGCCGACCGGATCGGATCGGCGGTGGTGATCTCCACCGGAGCGGTGTACGAGGACGACCAGGGCCGGGGCTTCGGCACCCAGGACCGGCCGGACGGCGCCCCGCGGTATCCGGTGCCGGTCCCCGAGTCCCAGCGGACCGTCCCGCCCGGCGACCGCTACGGCAGCCGGAAGGTGGCACTGGAGCGGGAGCTGCTGGCCGCCGGCGACCGGCTGCCGACGACCCTGCTGCGCGCCGGGGCGATCCACGGCCCGCACTGCCGCACCCCCCGTGAGCTGTACTTCGTCAAACGGGCGCTGGACGGGCGGCCGGTGCGGATCCTGGCGTACGGCGGCCGCAGCCGGTTCCATCCGGTGCATGTCGACAACATCGCGGAGCTGGTGCGGCTGGCCGCCCACCGGCCCGGCTCCCGGGTGCTCAACGCGGGCGATCCGCAGGCCCCGACGGTGGCCGACATCGCCGCCGCCGTGGACGCGGTGCTGGGGGTGCGCGGCGAGCTGGTGCTGGTCGACGGGGAGCCGCCGCATCCGCATGTCGGCAGCACGCCCTGGAGCCTGGCCCACCCCCTCGTCTACGACATGTCCGCCGCCGAACGGGAGTTGGGCTACCGCCCGGTGACCGGCTATGCGGAATCGCTGCCGGCGACCGTCGCCTGGCTGGCGGACCGGCTGGCGGCCGCCCCGGACTGGCGTACGGCCTTCCCCGACATGGCCGCCGCCTACGACCCGATGACCGATCTGTTCGACTACGCGGCCGAGGACGCGTGGCTGCGGGGCGGCGGGAATTCCCCAGCGTCCTGATCACTTCGGGGAAACAGCGCCGGGCCCGTGCGGGGAAACGCACGGGCCCGGCCCATCACCGCGTACCGCCGGCTACTTGACGACGGCGGCCGCCTCCTTGGCGGCCTTGGCCGCCTTCGCGGACGCGCCCGACTTCGCGGGCACCGGCGTGGCGTGCGGGGCGCAGGTCACGTCCTTGGCGTCCACCGTGCCCTTGAGCAGGTAGGCGTCCACCCGGTCGTTGACACACGGGTTGACCAGGCCGGTGACTCCGTGCGAACCGGCGTCCCTCTCGGTCACCAGGCGCGAGCCCGCCAGCCGCTTGTGCAGCTCCACCGCGCCCTCGTACGGGGTCGCGGCGTCACGGGTGCTCTGCACGATCAGCGTCTTGGGCAGCCCCTTGGCGGCCCCCACCTCCAGCGGGGTCCGCTGCTTGGCTCCCCAGGTGGCGCACGGCAGGTTCATCCAGGCGTTGGACCAGGTCAGGAAGGGGTAGTCGCGGTGGAGCCGGGTGTTGTCCCGGTCCCACTTCGCCCAGCTGGTCGGCCACTTGGCGTCGGCGCACTCGACGGCGGTGTAGACGGCGTTGCCGTTCTCCGAGGCGATGTTGCCCGCGGTGTCGGACATGTCCGGGCCCGCGGCCTCGACCAGCGCCTTCTCATCCCCGCCGAGGTAGTCGCTCCACACCTGGGCGACGGTGGCCCACGACGAGTCGTAGTACGGAGCGCTCTGGAAGAACCCGAGCAGCTCGGCCGGGCCCACGACCCCGCCGATGGGGCTCTTCTTGGCGGCCGCGCGCAGCTTCTCCCACTGCTTCTGGACTGCTCCCGGGGTGTCGCCGATGTGGTAGGCGGCGTCGTTCTTCGCGACCCACGCCTTCCAGTCGTTCCAGCGGGTCTCGAAGGCCACGTCCTGGTCCAGGTTGGCCTGGTACCAGATCTTCTCCCGCGAGGGGTTCACCACGCTGTCCACGATCAGCCGGCGCACATGGGTCGGGAAGAGCGTCGCGTAGACCCCACCGATGTACGTTCCGTAGGACACGCCCAGGTAGTTGAGCTTCTTGTCGCCGAGCGCGGCCCGGATGACGTCGATGTCCCGGGCGGTGTTGGGCGTCGTCATGTGCGGCAGCATCCAGCCGCTGCGCTCCTCGCACCCTGCGGCGTACTCGCGGGCCAGCTTGCGCTGGACGCGCTTGTCCGCCTCGCTGTCGGGCACCGGGTCCAACTTCGGTGCCTTGACGTACTCCTGGGGATCCACGCAGGAGATGGCCGTGGAGTGGCCCACCCCGCGCGGGTCGAAGCCGACGAAGTCGTACGCCTTCGACACCTTCGTCCACAGCGGGTTCTTGTTGGTGACCCGGGTCGGGAAGCGCAGCCCGGAGCCGCCGGGGCCACCCGGGTTGTAGATCAGCGAGCCCTGCCGCTCGGAGGCGGAGCCGGTGTTGCCGATCCGGTCCACCGCGAGCTTGATGGTGCGGCCGTTCGGCTTGGCATAGTCGAGCGGCACGGTGACATAGCCGCACTGGATGGGCTTGGCCAGCCCCCAGTCGGCCGGGCAGTCCGTCCAGTCGATGCCCTTCTTCGCGGCCTCGGCCGCGGCCACCGCCACGCCTCGGGCCTCGGCGGCCCCGCCGGGCGTCCGCTCCGATGCCCCGGCCGTGGGGGCGGCCAGCGCACCGGTTATCAGCGCACCGGCGATCACACCGCCGGTCGCGCCGAAGAGTGCTGTGCGTCTCACGTAGTCATCCCCCTGCTTTGTTGCGCCGCCAGGAGCGGCGATGATCACAGAGTGTCAGGGGGATTCTTCTGTCTTGCTTACCGCCGAGTACAGGGCAAACCGCCGTTTCTTTATCAAGACGTGAACATCAGCCCACGGCGGCGATCGCCGCGTCGAGGGCCCGGCGGAGGTGGAGGGCGTCCGGGGCCACGGCGGTGGCGAGGGCGGCGGGGCCGGTCAGCGGCGTGAGGACGGCGGTCTCGGCGAGGCGGCGGGGGGCGAGGGGCCGAGCGTCATAGGACGGATCGACCACGAGCAGCTGGCCCACCGCCCGATGGCCGCCGAGGACCGCGCCGCCGTCCCAGCCGGGGGCGCCGGGGCCGTGGGCGAGCTCCTGGTCGAGGAGCGGGCGCCCGGCGCGGTGGACGGTGAGGCGGCTGGTCAGATGGCCCGGGGGCTCGCCGGTCCGGCCCAGGATCTGCTCCTCGCGGAGCACCAGGCGGGCGGTGGGGGCGAGTTCGACCCGGGTGGTCATCAGCAGTTGGCTGCCGCGGGCGGAGATCAGGGGCTCGGGCAGCCAGTGCAGGCTCCCGCCGTCGGCGACGGTCAGCCGGATCTCGTAGTGCGCGGGCCCAGCCGCCCGCCCGGGCAGGGCGATGGTGGCCGCGGCGGAACCAATGCGCAGCCGGGCACCCGGCCCGACGGTCGCCTCGAGGGTGATCCGATCGCCGCCGAGGGGCGCGCTCATGGCCCCGACCACGGTGACACACGCCTCCCCACCCCCGCCCCGGGTCCGCCGCAGCGCGAGCGGCCCGTCCCCGGCGAGCACGGGCAACGCGGTGCCCCCGCGCCCGTCCGCCTCGGCGACGAGACGGGCGGTGGCCCGTACGCCGGTGCCGGGGGTGTTGGGTGCGGGTGGGGTGCCCGCCGCGCCTGAGGCGCTCGTCGTACCCGAGGCACACGCCGCAGCTGAGGTGTCCGCCCCACCCGAGATGCCCGCCGCACCCGAGGCGCTCGTCGTACCCGAGGCACACGCCGCAGCTGAGGTGTCCGCCCCACCCGAGATGCCCGCCGCACCCGAAGTGCCCGAGCCCCGCCGCGTGTCCGCGGCGTCCCGCTCCGGGGCGCGCCCGGGCATCCGCGGGGCGGGGTGCGGCGATGCACTACTCGTCCCGGCCGGACCGCCCGCCGGCGGCCGCTCCGGCCCGGCCGTGGTGGCGTCCCGGGCGGGCGTCATGCCGGGGCCGCCGTCCAGGCGGCCAGGCGGGCGCGGACCCAGTCGGCGATGGGGCGTACGCCGTCCTCGGCGACCAGGGAGGTGAAGGCGACGGGTAGTTCACCGCGCTGGGCCTCGGCGTCGCGGGCCATGCGCGCCAGGTCCGAGCCGACGTAGGGGGCCAGGTCGGTCTTGTTGACCACGAGCAGATCGGCGGTGGTCACGCCGGGGCCGCCCTTGCGGGGGATGTCGTCGCCGCCCGCGACGTCGATGACGAACACCTGCGCGTCGACCAGGCCCTTGGAGAAGGTCGCGGTGAGGTTGTCGCCGCCGGACTCGACCAGGATCAGATCGAGCGGGCCCACGGCCTCCTCCAGTTCCTCGACCGCCTCCAGGTTGGCCGAGATGTCGTCGCGGATCGCGGTGTGCGGGCAGGCGCCGGTCTCCACGGCGGTGATGCGCTCGGGCGGCAGTACGGCGTTGCGCAGCAGGAACTCGGCGTCCTCGCGGGTGTAGATGTCATTGGTGACCACGGCGAGGGAGAGCTGGTCGCGCAGCGCCCGGCACAGCGCGGCGACGGTCGCGGTCTTGCCCGAACCCACCGGTCCGCCGAGGCCGATGCGCAGCGCGCGGCGGGTGCCGTCGGGGCGGTGGGGGCCGGTGGCGCCGTAGGTGTGGCGCGGGGGGTAGGTGTCCGCGTGGTCGAGATGCATGAGACGGCTCCGAAATTCCAACAGGGGTGGGCGGGGGCGGCGCGGGCCCGGTTACGAGGCGAAGAGGCGTACGGACCAGGTGGCGTGCTGTTCGGCGGCGATGTCGAGCAGCGGCGCGGAGGCGGCGGGCAGCGCGCCCGGGCCCTCGTCGAGGGCCCGCCGCGCCGCGTCGGCGGCCCGCGCCGCGACCTGGTCCAGCTCGGGGGCGAGGCGGGCGAGGACGGCGGTGGCGTCGAAGGGATCGAGACTCAGCAGCCGTACGGCGGCAGTCGCGGGCCCGCTCACCGCCTCGTACCCGGCGGCGTACGCGGCGTCCGGCGGGCCCAGCGCGGCGGCGCGCGCGGTGAGTCCGAGCACCACGGGCTGATGCGCCCCGCGCGGCCGGGCGGCGGCCAGGGCGTCCAGTTCGGGCGAGGGCCAGGTGGCGCGGGCGGCGCGCATCAGCTGGCGCCCGAGCCGCCGGGCGGTGGCCCGCAGCGCGGGGCTGGGGGTACGGGCGTCCGCGGCGTCGTCCAGCGCGAGCGGATCGAGCCCGGCGGCGGCCGCGGCGGCGAGCCCGGCCGCGGTGAGCCCAGCGGTGTGCAACCGGCCCCGGCAGAACGCCTCCAGGGAGGCCGCGTCATGGATCCGACCCGCCGCGACGGCGGCCTCGGCCCCGCCGGAATGCGCATGGCCTCCGGCCGGAAACCGCCCATCGGCGAGCACGAGCAACGCACCGATCCCACCGGGGGCTCCGCCCCCGGGCCCCCGTTGCGAGGCCCCCACCGCACGCCCTACAGCCACGTCCTCCGCCCCTGAACGAGCCCGACCTGGTCCGCCCGATGACGGCGTACCGGGGTGGGCGGGAACGTCGGCCCCGCCAGGGCCATCGCCCCGGACCCCGCCGGAGGGCACCTCTTCCGCCCCCGAACGGGCCAAAGCCGACCCACCCGGCGACGGCGCACCCGGGACCCGGGGAACGAGAGCGGCGACCCCACCAGGGCCGTCACCCCGGACCCCGCCGGAGGGCACCTCTTCCGCCCCCGAACGGGCCAAAGCCGACCCACCCGGCGACGGCGCACCCGGGGCCCGGGGAACGAGAGCGGCGCCCCCACCAGGGCCGTCACCCCGGACCCCGCCAGAAGCTCCGCCCCCGGGCGACCGTTCGCGGACCCGGTCCGGTACGTCCGCTGACGAGGCACCGGGGGTGCAGGGGGCGGAGCCCCTTGGTTGAGGGAAGGGGCGGGGTGGGGAAAGGCCCACCGGCAGGCCACCCGCGGCCGGACCATGGGCGTCCCCAGGAGTGGGCGGGGTCTCGTTCGTGGGCATGATGGCCGGTCCGGTCAGAAGAGGAAGTACCGCTGGGCCATGGGAAGTTCCGTCGCCGGAGCCGGTTCCACGGGCTCGCCGTCGATCGTCACGGTGAACGTATCGGGGTCGACCTCGACCCGCGGCAGGGCGTCGTTCTCCCGCATGTCCGCCTTGGTGACCCCCCGCGTGCCGCGGATCGCGGCGAACCGCTTGCGGAGGTCCAGCCGGTCCACCAGGCCGTCGTCCAACGCGGCCTGGGTCACGAAGTTGACCGAGCCCGCGGCCGCCGCGCGGCCGAGCGCGCCGAACATGGGGCGCGGCAGCACCGGCTGCGGGGTCGGGATGGAGGCGTTGGCGTCGCCCATCTGCGCGTACGCGATCTGGCCGCCCTTGATCACCAGCTGCGGTTTGACGCCGAAGAACGCGGGGTCCCACAGCACCAGGTCGGCCAGCTTCCCGGGCTCCACCGAGCCGATCTCACCGTCGAGGCCCTGGGCCACCGCCGGGTTGATGGTGTATTTGGCGACATAGCGACGCGCCCGGTGGTTGTCGGCGCGGCCATCCCCGGCCAACGCCCCGCGCCGTCGCTTCATCACATGCGCGGTCTGCCAGGTGCGCAGCACCACCTCGCCGATCCGCCCCATGGCCTGGGAGTCCGAGGAGATGATCGAGATCGCGCCGAGGTCGTGCAGCACATCCTCGGCGGCGATGGTGCTGGGCCGGATGCGGGATTCGGCGAAGGCGAGGTCCTCGGGGACGGCCGGGTTGAGGTGGTGGCAGACCATCAGCATGTCGAGGTGCTCCTCGACGGTGTTGACGGTGTGCGGGCGGGTCGGATTGGTGGAGCTGGGCAGGACGTTCGGCTGGGAGACCACGGTGATGATGTCGGGTGCGTGCCCGCCGCCCGCGCCCTCGGTGTGATACGCGTGGAGGGTGCGCCCGGCGATGGCGGCGAGGGTGTCGCCGACGAAGCCCGCCTCGTTGAGGGTGTCGGTGTGGATGGCGAGCTGGGCGCCGCTCTCCTCGCAGACGCCGAGGCAGGCGTCGATGGCGGCGGGGGTCGCCCCCCAGTCCTCATGGATCTTGAATCCGAGGGCTCCGCCGCGCAGTTGGGACCACATCGCCTCGCGCGAGACGGTGTTGCCCTTGCCGAGCAGCCCGATGTTGACCGGAAACCCCTCCAGCGCCTCGAACATCCGGGCGAGGTGCCAGGGGCCGGGGGTGATGGTGGTGGCCTTGGTGCCCTCGGCGGGTCCGGTGCCGCCGCCGACGAGGGTGGTGATCCCGGAGCAGAGCGCCTGGTCGACGAGGGTCGGGGAGATGAAGTGGACATGGGCGTCGATGGCGCCCGCGGTGAGGATCCTGCCGTTGCCCGCGATGACCTCGGTCTCGGGCCCGATGACGAGGTCGGGGTGGACGCCGTCCATGGTGTCGGGGTTCCCGGCCTTGCCGATCCCGGTGATACGGCCGTCTCGTAGGCCGATATCCGCCTTGACGACGCCCCAGTGGTCGAGCACGACGGCGCCGGTGATCACCGTGTCGGGGGCGCCCTCGGCGCGGGTGGCGCGGGACTGGCCCATGGATTCGCGGATCACCTTGCCGCCGCCGAAGACCGCCTCGTCGCCGGCCCGGCCGGGCCCACCGGCGCGGTCCTCCTCGATCTCGATGAAGAGGTCGGTGTCGGCGAGCCGGATACGGTCCCCGGTGGTGGGGCCGAAGAGATCGGCGTACGCCGCACGGTTCAGCTCAGCGGTCATGCCGCACCTTTCCGTTCGTCTCTCCGCCCGCGAGGCGACAGCGCACCCCGTCGTCCATGTGCTGCCCGGCGGCCGCGATGTCCCGCCCGCCGGTTTCTATGTCCCGCCCGGCGGCCTCGATGTGCCACCCGCCGGTCTCGATGTGCCACCCGGCGGCCTCGCGTGCGACGCTCACAACCGTCCTCCCGTCTCCCCGCGCAGCCCCGGCACGATCCGCTCCCCCGCGATCGGGATCAGGGCGACCTCCACGGGGATGCCCGGTTCGAAGCGCACGGCGGTGCCCGCGGCGATGTTCAGCCGCTTGCCGCGAGCGGCGGCGCGGTCGAAGTCGAGGCCGGGGTTGGCCTCGGCGAAGTGGTAGTGGGAGCCGACCTGGACGGGCCGGTCGGCGGCGTTGAGCACGGTGAGACGGGTGACGGGCCGCCCCTCGTTGAGGGGCACCGGCTCATCGGCGTACAGGATCTCTCCGGGGATCATGGGCAGGCCCCTGTCAGGCGATCGGCTGATGGACGGTGACCAGCTTGGTGCCGTCGGGGAAGGTGGCCTCGACCTGCACGTCCTGGAGCATCTCGGGTACGCCCTCCATCACCTCGTCGCGGCTGAGCACCCGGCGGCCGGAGGCCATCAGCTCGGCGACGCCGCGGCCGTCGCGGGCGCCCTCCAGGATGTGGGCGGTGATCAGCGCCGTCGCCTCGGGGTGGTTGAGGAGCACGCCCCGGGCCCGTCGCTTCTCGGCCACGTCGGCGGCCACATGGATGAGCAGGCGTTCCTGCTCATGCGGGGTCAAGTGCACGCTTCCCACCTCATTCTCGCCCTCATCCCGCGGAAGCCCTGATATCCCACGGAAGCCCTGATATTCCGCGGAAGTCCCGATCCGGCGGAAACCACCCGCTCCGCACGGTCCGGTGCGACGCGCGTCCGGCCTTCGCAGGCTAGTTCCGCGGCATTTCGGCGGCGTTAACTGAGCCATTGACCATGCAACCCTGATCAATCAGATCGACGCTGGTCAAGACGGTCTCATAGGCCACCGTCACGTCTTCGCGCCCCCCTCGGCCACCGTCCGACATCCGCTCGGCGGACCCGTACGTCCGGCTATCGCACTTGACGGCCCCACCGCACAGCCCCGATTCTCATCACCGCAACACCATGATTCACCTGCTCCGCTCCAACCCCCCACATCACAACGGAGCCCAACTGTGAAGCGAATAGCGTCAATTCGCCGCGGAAGCCTCGCGGCGGCAACCGGTGCCGCGCTCGCCGCGGCCCTGCTGAGCGGCGCCTCCGGCGCCGAGGCCACCGTCAGCGCCAAGGCCGCCGCCCCCGACGTGGACGTCGCGGCCGTCAAGGCCGATCTGGGCGAGCTGCAGTCCATCGCGGACGCCAACGGCGGCAACCGCGCCCATGGCGAGCCCGGCTACCAGAAGTCCCTGGACTTCATCAAGGGCAAGCTGGACGAGGCCGGATTCACCACCTCGGTCCAGGAGTTCACCTCCGGCGGCAAGAAGGGCTACAACCTCATCGCCGACTGGAAGGGTGGCGCCGACGACAAGGTCGTCATGGCCGGTTCCCATCTCGACTCGGTCGAGGCCGGCCCCGGCATCAACGACAACGGTTCCGGCTCGGCCGCGATCCTCGAGGTCGCGCTGGCCGTGGCCAAGGCCGACCTCCAGCCCGCCAAGCACCTGCGGTTCGCCTGGTGGGGCGACGAGGAGGACGGCATGGTCGGGTCGACGCACTATGTCGACAGCCTGGCGGCCGACGAGCAGTCGAAGATCGACTCCTACCTCAACTTCGACATGCTCGGCTCCCCCAACCCGGGCTACTTCGTCTATGACGACGACCCCGAGCTGGAGAAGGTCTTCAAGGACTGGTACGCGGCGAAGAACATCACGACCGAGCCGGAGACCGAGGGCGACGGCCGCTCGGACCACGCCCCGTTCAAGGACGCGGGCGTGCGGGTCGGCGGTCTGTTCACCGGCGCCGAGGCCACCATGAGCCAGGAGCAGGCCGACCAGTGGGGCGGCAAGGCGGGCGAGGCGTTCGACCCGTGCTACCACTCCGCGTGCGACAAGACGTCGAACATCGACGACAAGGCGCTGGACCTGAACACCGACGCCATCGCCAACGCGATCTGGACGCTCAGCTCCTGACGAGCACCCCCGCACCGGACCGGCGCCGAGCCGGTCCGGCCCCGTCCGTCACTCCTCGCGGCCCGGACGCCGATCCCCGGCGTCCGGGCCGCGGTGTTCCGCCGCGATGCCGAAGCGCCCCCGTTCGCCCGGAGCGGACGAGGTGGGGCGCATCGACGACACGGTGCTGATCACCTGCTCCTCCGCGCCCGTCTCGATCTCCTCGAGTCGCCGCAGGTCCTCAGCGGAGACCAGGGCGACAAGCGGCTTCCCGTGGCGCGTGACGACCACCCTCTCGCCGCCGTACACCACGCGGTTGATCAGCTCCGCGAGCTCTGCACGGGCTTGCGTCACCGGAATCTCGTAAGCCATGCTCCCATCATATCTGGATGTACGTCCTGTACATTTTTTACGGAGCCAACGACACCGCGAACGACGACGCCGAGAGGTGACGCGATGGAACGACCGACCGCGCGCTATGTCCTGCCCGAGTTCACCGAGCGCACCAGTTCGGGGACGCACACCATGGACCCGTACGCCAAGCTGCTCTCCGAGCGCATCGTCTTCCTCGGCACCCCGATCGACGACACCGCCGCCAACGATGTGATCGCGCAGCTGATCCATCTCGAGCACGCCGCGCCCGGTCAGGACATCTCGCTCTACATCAACTCACCGGGCGGCTCGTTCGGGGCCATGACGGCGGTCTACGACACCATGCACTTCGTCTCCTGCGACATCGAGACGGTCTGCCTGGGCCAGGCCGCCTCGGCGGCCGCCGTGCTGCTGGCCGCCGGCACCCCGGGCAAGCGCCTGGCCCTGCCGGGTGCGCGGATCCTCATCCACCAGGCCGCGTTCGGCGAACCGGTCGAGGGCACCGCCTCGGATCTGGAGATCCAGGCCCATGAGCTGTGGCGCACCCAGGCGATGCTCGAGGAGATGCTGGTGCGGCACACCGGCCAGAGCGCCGAGCGGATCCGGGCCGATATCGACCGCGACAAGATCTTCGACGCCGAGGGCGCGATGGCCTACGGGCTGGTGGACGAGGTCACCCGGAGCCGTAAGCGGCCGGGCCCGCCGCCGCGGACGAGGTGAGCGCGGTGCTGCCACCGGAGCTGCCCCCGCTGCCCGCCCTCACCCGCGCGGAGGGGAACATGATCGACGGCTATCTGGAGGTGGTCGATCTGCTGGGCCGGATCAACCCGGCGCGCGGCCGTGACACCTACGCCAGTCTGCGGGCCGCCCAGGCCCTGGTGGGAAAGGCCACCGCGCTGCGGGACGCGCTGACGCTGATGCATGAGCGCGGGGAGAGCGAGCTGCACACCGCGACCCTGGCCCGGGCGCTGCGGGTGCTGGACGGTGAGCGGCGCGCGGAGCGCGTCACGCTGCCCCCGGCGCTGCGGGCCTGAGACGGGCCGACCGGGAGCGCGGGGGCCGTCGGAGGGGCGCGAGCCTGTCACCGTCGCGCGGGGCCGTCACCCGAACGGCGGAGCGGGATTCCGTCGCTCCGGGCGGGATCGGCTTGCGCCCCGCGACCGCCCCGGGTCCGTGCCCCCGTCCGCCCCACCACGCCGTAGCACGGCCGTTCGGGCAGATCATCGCCGTGGGACGGAGCGCTCGGCACCACCCGAACGGCCCCACAGTGACCACCGTCACACCGCGCCCTCTCGAGTCGGAACCGGCGCCGCGCCTGCGTGACCATCCCTGGAGACGACAGGACCCCGCCACCGCACCGGGGCGGGGTCGGCTCACGAAGGGTTCCGTGTGATGGCTGCGCACATACGTATCCCCAGGATGTTCTCCCGAGCGAGCGCCGTCTCCGCCCTCACCGTCGCCGCCGTGGGCGGCACCGTGGCGACGCCGGGCAGTCCACCGGAGGCCGAGGCCGCGACCGTCGCCGCCAAGGCGCTGCGGATCGCGGCCTCCAAGAAGGGCGCACCGTACAAGTACGGCGCCGCGGGGCCGAAGCGCTTCGACTGCTCCGGGCTGACGCAGTACGCCTACAAGCGGGCCGGGAAGCGGCTGCCACGCACCGCGGCCGCCCAGTACAACCACACCCGCCACATCAAGGCCGCCTCCCGCAAGGGCGGGGACCTGGTGTTCTTCCACTCCGCGGGCGGGGTGTACCACGTCGGGGTGTACGCGGGCGGCGGCCGCGTCTGGCACGCCCCCAAGACCGGCGAGGTGGTGCGGCTGGAGCGGATCTGGACCAAGAAGGTCTGGTACGGGCATGTGCGCTGACCCGCCGTAGGCGTCAGTGACCGTGGGTAGGTTGACGGGGCCGGGACACCGCTGTGGACCGGCCCCGTCGACCACCGGAGGCATCGCATGGCGTATCTCAACCCGGTCCGGCACATCACCTTCGACGCCCGTGATCCCCACGCCCTCGCCGGGTTCTGGTCCCGGCTGACCGGCTACGCCCTGGAGGACTCCGAGCCGGACGGCGACTGGGCGCTGATCAGTCCGGGGCAACCCGGGGTGCCGGGGCTGCTCTTCCTGCGGGTCCCGGACTCCAAGACCGTCAAGAACCGCGTGCACCTGGACATCCAGCCGCCGTCGGGTACCCGGGACGCCGAGGTGGAGCGGCTGATCGGGCTCGGCGCCCGCGTGGTGGACGACCGGCGCACCGAGGACGGGCTGGGGTGGGTGGTGATGTCCGACATCGAGGGCAATGAGTTCTGCGTGGAGCGCGGCGCCGTCGAGCGCGGTGTGGTGCCGGCATGAGCGAGCCCTTCCAGGCGGACCGGACCTACGACCAGGTGTATCTGCTCTTCGTCGACACCTCCGGGTATTCGACGATCGTCCGCTCGAACCCCAGGGACCGCGCCGCCCACGCCTTCGACCTGCTGCGCGAGCGGATGCGCGCGCGGATCGAGCAGTTCTCGGCCCAGTACCGCTGCGCCCGCGGCGACTTGTGGAGCTGGCGCGGCGACGGGGGCTTCTTCGCGGTCCACGACGACCGCGAGAGCGTGGCCCGCGATGTCGCGCTGGAGGCGGCCCGCACCTTTCTCACCCTCGATCTGCGCCATCTGCGGGACGAGTTCGCCCGGGCGGGGCTGGACGGCGAGCTGCATGTGCGGATGGCGCTGCACAAGGGGGCGATACGGCACACCGGCGAGGGCCGGACCGGCACCATCCACTCCCCCGACATCAATCTGGCCGCGCATCTGGAGAAGGCCACTCCCCCGGACTGCCTGGCGGTCTCGGAGGATGTGTACCGCACCGCGGGGCCGTACGCGGAGCTGTTCGCCCATGTGGGAAGCCATGAGGGCAAGGACGTCTATCTGATGGCGGGCGACGGGGGCCCGGACGGGGCGGCCAAGGCGTGGCTGGCGGGCCGGGGGCTCGCGGACGGCTCCCCGGTGCACGCGTATCCGGAGCGGCCGAGCCCGCAGGAGAAGGCGCGGCTGCTGGACGCGGCGGCCGAGGAGGTCCTGGACATGGGCACGGCGCTGCGCACCACCTCCGGCCGGCTGGTCACCACCGAGCGCCCGGCCCGCTTCCGCGACGCGGTCCTCGGGCTGCTGCGCCGGGGCGGCAGCTACCGCTGCTATCTGCTGGATCCGTCCTCGGACGCGGCGGCCACGCTCTCCCGCCAGTACCAGGAGGACATGACGCGGAAGATCAAGGATTCGCTGGAGCGTTTCGGCCGCTTCAAGGAGCGCTACGGGGCGGAGGCCGACGGCCTGCGGGTCTACCAGACGGAGGAGTTCCCCGGCTTCTCGGCGCTCACCATCGATATGCGCGGGCCGAGCGGGCTGATCCTGTACTCGTCGTATCTGATGGGCACGAGCCGGTACGGGGTGATCGAGCGCGGCGACATGCCGCACTATCTGATCGGCCCGGCCGCCGGGCGGGTCTACACCCGGATCCGTCAGCTGGCCGAGGCGCGGGCCTCGGAGGGGCAGGCCCAGCGCGTGCTGTGAGCGGTTCGGGCGGATCGGGGCGGATCGCGGCGGTCCGGCCGGGCTCAGCGGACGGGGACGGGGACGGGACGGTCCAGCCGTTCAGCGGACCGGGACGGTCCACGGCAGGGCGATCCAGACGGTCTTGCCGCCGTCCGCGGTCGGGGTGACGAACACCTCGCCGCCCGACTCCGCGGCCAGACATCGGACGATCACCATCCCGCGCCCGCTGTCCTGCTGGGTGGCCAGCGGCAGCCACCTGGGCCATTTCGGATGGCTGTCGGTGACCCCGATCTCCAGCCGCTGCTCGCGGTCGAGCCGCAGGTCCACGGTGAAGGTGGGCGACTGGCCCACGGTGTGCTCCACGGCGTTGGTGGCGAGCTCGGAGACGATCAGCCGCACGGTGTCGGCGGCCTCCGCCCCCGCCCCGAGCCCCCATTCGGCGAGCACGTCCGTGACATAGGCGCGTGCCGCGGGAACCGACGCCGGTGCGCTCGGCAGAGTGACGGATGCTTCCTGATGGTCTGCCATGACGGCCTGTCCCTTTCCGGCCGGGGCGCGGCTGCGGACGCGTTTCGAGGGTGGACTGACGAAGCCGGTGAAGTCGTGGGCTGCCCGACGGCTCCACGCGTCAGACTGCCACCAATGGCCTCCGTAACGGGGGCGATCCACGGAGTTATGCATATATCTGTCGCCCAAAGCGGTGAACTCTGCTACGGAAGACCGGATTTGGAAGGCACACTGGGCCACTGGTGCGACATGCCCTGTGGGTGACGCGCCAAAAGGAAGGCGGGAGGGAGAACTGATGCGATACGGCCCGGCGGTGCGTCGCCGCAAGCTCGGCGCGGAACTGCGCCGCCAGCGCGATCTGGCCGGGCTCACCAGTGGTGAGGTCGCCACTCGGCTGGGCTGGCACCAGTCGAAGGTGAGCCGGATCGAGACCGGGCGGAGCGGGGCCAAGCCGTCGGACGTGGCGCGGCTGCTGGAGGTCTACCAGGTCGCCGACCCGGAGCTGCGCGCCCTGCTGGAGACGCTGTGCCGCGGGGGCGCCTCGGATCCGGAGGGGTCGCGGCGGGGGTGGTGGTACGCGTACCGCGATCTGCTGCCGCCCGCCTACCGGGACTTCATCAGCCTGGAGGCGGAGGCGTCGGACGCGTACACCCTGGAGACCACGGTGGTGCCGGGTCTGCTGCAGACCCCGGACTACGCCCGGGCGGTGACCCTCGCGGCGCTCCCGGATCTGCCGGAGCCTCAGGTGGACTCGTTGGTGGAGGTGCGGATCGCGCGCCAGTCGGTGCTGCACGGCGAGCGGCCGCTGCGGCTGCACGCGGTGCTCGACGAGGCGGCACTGCGGCGCGAGGTGGGCGGGCCCGAGGTGATGACGGCGCAATTGCGCCATCTGGCCGAACTCTGCGTATTGCCTCAGGTGCGGCTACAGGTGTTGCCATTCTCTATCGGAATGCCCATTGGCATGACAGGTCCTTTCATTATTTTCTCTTTTCCGCACATTAGTGACCTGGACGTGGTAGTTCTCGACCACTTGACGAGTAGCCTCTATCTGGAGCGGAAAGAAGACCTCCGGGCGTACAGCGCCGCGTTCGAAGTACTGCGCGCTCACGCCCTGACACCTGAGGAATCGTTGTCCTTCATCAACAAAATCGGGGGCGGCGCCTGAGGGGGCACCATGTCCAAAATGTCCACTAACTCCGTCGGCTGGCTGCGCAGCAGCTACAGCGTCGGAATGAACAACTGCGTCGAGACAGCCCTGCTGGGGCCCGACCGGCTCGGCGTGCGCGATTCGAAGAACACGGCAGGCCCCGTCCTGCTGTTCACCCCGTCGACCTGGGTCTCCTTCCTCGAGGGACTCAAGGGCGACGGCCCCGGCTCCGGCATCTCCCGTTCAGCCGGAACCGGAAGCTGATCCGTCAGTGAAGTATCTCTTCCGCCGGTGAGCTGATCCGCTCACCTTCCCGTAGTTGAGTCATCAGGCGGTCGGCGCGGTCCTCACGATCACGTCGACCGCCTCTTCGACCTGCGCCTCCGTCAGGTCCCCGCGCGCGGTCAGCCGCAGCCGGGAGACGCCGTCCGGGACGGACGGCGGGCGGAAGCACCCCACCATCAGCCCGGCCGCGCGGCAGTCCGCGGCCCAGCGCACCGCCTCCTCCGGCGATGGGGCCCGCACCGACACCACCGACGCGTCCGGCCGCACCGCGGCCAGCCCGGCGGCGGTCAGCCGCCCGTACAGCCCCATGGCGACCGTACGGACGCGGGCGGCGCGCTCCGGCTCCCGGCGCAGCAGCCGCAGGCTCGCCAGGGCGGCGCCCACGGCCGCCGGGTTGAGCCCGGTGTCGAAGATGAACGTCCGTGCGGAGTTGACCAGGTGCTCGATGACCCGGGCGGGCCCCAGCACCGCCCCGCCCTGGCTGCCCAGCGACTTGGAGAGGGTGGCCGTGACCACCACGTCCGGCGCGCCCGCGAGCCCGGCCCCGTGCACCGCGCCGCGCCCGCCCTCGCCGAGCACCCCCAGGCCGTGCGCCTCGTCCACCACCAGCGCCGCGCCGTACGGCCGCGAGACACCGGCGAGGGCGGCCAGCGGGGCGGCGTCGCCGTCCACGGAGAAGACCGCGTCACTGACGACGAGGGCGCGCCGCTTCGCCTCCCCCGCGTCCGCTTCCTCCTCGGCCGCGCCCAGCGCCTTGCGCACGGCGTTCGGGTCGGCGTGCGGGACGACGGCGATCTCGGCGCGGGAGAGCCGGCAGCCGTCGATGAGCGAGGCGTGGTTGTCCGCGTCGGAGACGACCAGGGCGTCCCGGCCGCTCAGCGCGGAGACGGCGGCCAGATTGGCCGCGTAGCCGGAGGAGAACACCAGGGCCGCCTCGAAGCCGCAGAACGCGGCGAGTTCCCGCTCCAGCGTGGTGTGCAGCTCGGTGGAGCCGGTGACCAGGCGCGAGCCGGTCGACCCCGCGCCCCAGCGGTGCGCCGCCGCGGCCGCCGCGGCCGTCACCTCCGGGTGCCGGGCCAGCCCCAGATAGTCATTGCTCGCCAGATCGAGCAGCGGGGAGTCGGCGGGGCGGGGGCTGAGCCGGCGCGCCAGCCCCGCCCGGTCGCGCCGCTCCCGCTGTGCGTCGATCCATGCGAACGCGTCGTCGCGGTCCTGGGGCATCGGCTGTCTCGCCTTCCGTGGCCTCGTCTCGGGCACCGACTGTCGGGTCCGGATAGAACGTAGCCTCGTGCATGCCCGGTCATGGTGTGGCAATACACACACCCCGATCAGCGCGTCTTGTACGGTCCCTCCTTGGCCGCGGGCGGTGGGGTAGGAAAGGATCGTCGCCATGGACCTGCTGAACACGCTGGTGGAGAAGGGGCTGCGGCGCGAGACGCCCACCCGCGAAGAGGCGCTCGCCGTCCTGGCGACCTCCGATGACGAGCTGCTCGATGTGGTGGCCGCGGCGGGCAAGGTGCGCCGCGCCTGGTTCGGGCGGCGGGTGAAGCTCAACTATCTGGTGAACCTCAAGTCGGGGCTGTGCCCCGAGGACTGTTCGTACTGCTCGCAGCGGCTGGGCTCGACGTCCGGGATCCTCAAGTACACCTGGCTCAAGCCGGAGCAGGCGGCCGCCGCGGCGGGCGCCGGGGTCGCGGGCGGCGCCAAGCGGGTGTGCCTGGTCGCCAGCGGACGCGGCCCGACCGACCGCGATGTGGAGCGGGTCTCCCAGACCATCGCCGCCATCAAGGAGGAGCACCAGGACGTCGAGATCTGCGCCTGTCTGGGGCTGCTGTCCGACGGCCAGGCGGAGCGGCTGAAGGACGCGGGGGCGCACGCGTACAACCACAACCTCAACACCTCCGAGGCGACGTACGGCGACATCACCACCACCCACACCTACGCCGACCGGGTCTCGACCGTGCGGCAGGCCCAGGCGGCGGGGATGTCCGCCTGTTCCGGGCTGATCGCGGGCATGGGCGAGTCGGACGAGGACCTGGTGGACGTGGTCTTCTCGCTGCGCGAGCTGGACCCGGACTCGGTGCCGGTCAACTTCCTCATCCCGATCGAGGGCACCCCGCTGGCCGGGGACTGGAACCTCACCCCGCAGCGGTGTCTGCGGATCCTGGCCATGGTGCGGTTCGTCTGCCCGGACGTCGAGGTGCGGCTCGCGGGCGGCCGCGAGATCCATCTGCGGACGCTCCAGCCGCTGGCCCTGAACCTGGCGAACTCGATCTTCCTCGGCGACTATCTGACCACCGAGGGCCAGGCGGGCAAGGACGATCTGGCGATGATCGCCGACGCGGGCTTCGAGGTGGAGGGCACCGATACGACGACGCTGCCCGCGCACCGCGCGGACGCGGCTGCCGCCGCCGGTGCCGGCTGCGGCGGCCGCGGCGGCGAGGGCGGCGGCTGCGACCCGTGCGGTGACGCGGCGCCCGCCGACGCCGTACCGGCCCGGGCGGCGGCCGATGCGACGGTGGCCGCCCCGGCGGGAGCGCGGGAGTCCCACGCCGACCTGGTCGCGGTGCGCCGCCGCGGCGCGGGCACGGATCTGCCGCCCAATGCCTGAGCCGCTGACCCCGGCCGAGCTGCGGGAGCTGGACCGGCGGCACGTCTGGCATCCGTACGGCCCGATGCCCGGCCGCCAGGACCCGCTGGTCGTGGAGTCCGCGGCCGGGGTCCGGCTGCGGCTGGCCGAGCCGGTGGAGGGCGTCCGCGAGCTGGTGGACGGGATGTCCTCGTGGTGGTCCGCCATCCACGGCTACAACCACCCGGCGCTCAACGACGCCGCGCGCGGTCAGCTGGACCGGATGAGCCATGTGATGTTCGGCGGGCTCACCCACGAGCCCGCCGTCCGGCTGGCCACCCGGCTGGTGGAGATCACACCCGGGCCGCTCCAGCACGTCTTCCTCGCCGACTCCGGTTCGGTCTCGGTCGAGGTCGCGGTGAAGATGTGCCTCCAGTACTGGCGCTCCCTCGGCCGCCCCGCCAAGCGGCGGCTGCTGACCTGGCGCGGCGGCTACCACGGCGACACCTGGCAGCCCATGGCGGTGTGCGACCCGGAGGGCGGGATGCACCGGCTGTGGTCCGGTGTGCTGCCCGAGCAGATCTTCGCGGACGCGCCGCCGCCCGGCTTCGACGCGGACCCCGACCCGGCGTATGAGCGCCACGTCCGTGAGCTGGTGGCCCGTCACGCCCATGAGCTGGCCGCAGTGATCGTGGAGCCGGTCGTCCAGGGCGCGGGCGGGATGCGCTTCCACTCCCCCGCGCTGCTGCGGGTGCTGCGCGAGGCGTGCGACGAGCACGATGTGCTGCTGGTGTTCGACGAGATCGCCACCGGCTTCGGCCGCTCGGGCGCGCTCTTCGCGGCCGAGCACGCGGGGGTGTGCCCCGATGTGATGTGTCTGGGCAAGGCGCTGACCGGGGGGTATCTGACCCTCGCCGCCACGCTGTGCACCCCGCGGGTGGCGGAGGGCATCTCGCGCGGCGAGGTGCCGGTGCTCGCCCACGGCCCGACCTTCATGGGCAATCCGCTGGCCACGGCCGTCGCCTGCGCCTCGATCGATCTGCTGCTCTCCCACGACTGGCGGCAGGAGGTCAAGCGGATCGAGACCGGGCTGCGGGACGGTCTCGCGGAGGCGGCCGCCGTGCCGGGCGTCCGGGACGTACGGGTGCTCGGCGCGATCGGCGTCGTCCAGCTGGACCGTCCGATGGACGACGCGGCGATGGCGGCGGCGACGCGGGCCGCGGTGCGCGAGGGCGTGTGGCTGCGCCCGTTCCGCGATCTGCTGTACACCATGCCGCCGTACATCACCGGGGACCACGATCTGGCCCGGATCTGCGCGGCGGTCCGGGCGGCCGCCGCCGCGGCCGTCTGACCCACCCGCCCCGCCCCCGCGGTCGGCTCTCCCCGGGAAAAGAGACCGACCGCGGCCGAGGGGAGAGAGCGGGGCAGCTTGAGGCAGCGCCCCGGTGCGGCTTGAGGCAACGCCCCCGGGCACGAACGAAAGCGAAAGGCAACGGAAACGAAGATGACAGTCCTGGTCGTCACCGGTACGGGCACCGAGATCGGAAAGACCGTCAGCACGGCGGCCGTCGCCGCCACGGCGCTCGCGCGCGGCCGCTCGGTGGCGGTGCTCAAGCCCGCCCAGACCGGTGTCGCGGCGGGCGAGCCGGGTGACGTCGCGGAGGTGGCCCGCCTCGCCGGGGCGGTGACCCTGCTGGAACTCGCCCGCTACCCCGAGCCGCTGGCCCCCGCCACCGCCGCCCGCCGCGCCGGACGGCCTCCGGTGCGGCCGCACGAGGTGGCCGAGGCGGCGGAGAAGCTGGCCACCGAGCACGATCTGGTGCTGGTCGAGGGCGCGGGCGGGCTGCTCGTACGGTTCGACGAGACGGGGGCGACGCTCGCCGACGCGGCCCGGCTGCTCGGCGCGCCCGTCCTCGTCGTGGCCCACGCGGGCCTCGGCACGCTCAACGCGACCACCCTGACCACGGAGGCGCTGCGCGCCCGCGGGCTGGAGTGCCCCGGCGTCGTCATCGGCAGCTGGCCCGCCGCCGCGGATCTCGCCTCCCGCTGCAATGTGGCCGATCTGCCGGAGTCCTCCGGCGTCCCGCTGCTGGGCGCCATCCCCCAGGGCGCCCCCGCCCTTCCGCCCGCCGAGTTCCGCGCCCAGGCCCCCGGTTGGCTGGCGCCCCGGCTGGACGGCACCTGGGACCCGGCGCGGCTGGCCGCGTAGCGACACCCCCCGTCTGGGCAGACTCCCGGTACCGGCCATTGTCCGCAGGGACATACCCGGAAGAAATGCCCGCACCTGGGACAAGGGGGAGCTCCCATGCCCGTATGCCGTCGCACACCCCCGCGTGACGCCGTCCACCACCCGCTCTTCGCCCGCTGCTACGCCAGACTGAGCCCACTGGCCGACGAGCGGGCCGGTCTTGGTGAGCTGCGCGGCGAACTGCTGGCCGGGCTCTCCGGCCGGGTCATCGAGATCGGCGCGGGCAACGGACTGAACTTCCCGCACTACCCCGAGACCGTCTCCGAGGTCGTCGCCATCGAACCCGAGCGCCATCTGCGGCGGCTGGCGGCCCGGGCGGGGCTGCGCGCCGGGGTGCCGGTGGACGTGGTGCCGGGCGTCGCCGAGGCGCTGCCGGTCAAGAACGAGGGGTTCGACGCGGCGGTGGTCTGTCTGGTGCTGTGCTCGGTGCGCGATGTGCCGCGCGCCCTCGCCGAGCTGCTGCGGGTGCTGCGGCCCGGCGGTGAGCTGCGCTTCCTCGAACACGGCCGCGCCGAGGGGCGGGTCCTGGCGGCGGCCCAGCGGGCGCTGGACCGCACGGTCTGGCCGCTGATGTTCGGCGGCTGCCATACGGCGCGCGAGGTGCGGTCGGAGATCGCCGCCGCGGGCTTCGAACCGCTCGGCCACCGCCGGCTCCGCATCCCCGACCGGGGTCCGACGCTGCCGACGTCCCCGTGCGTGCTCGGCGCCGCGCGCCGCCCGTCGTCGCCGTCCGGCCCCTGATCGCCTTCCCGTCGGCGTCCGCGTTCCCGTCGGCGCTCGCATTCCCGTACGTCCGCGGGCGCGCGTACCGACGGCCGGGTCCCTACCATCGAGGGCACGACGTTCCGATACGGGGAGGCATCGTGTCCACACCGGCGGCAACGAAACGGGACGGGTTCGCGGACGGCGGCGCCCATGTGGCGGCCCGGGCCCGGTCCCTGACCAAGGCGTACGGCAGCGGCGAGACGGCCGTGCTCGCGCTGGACGCGGTGGACGTGGAGATCGAACGGGGCAGGTTCACCGCGGTGATGGGCCCGTCCGGATCCGGGAAGTCCACCCTGATGCACTGTCTGGCGGGTCTCGACACGGTCTCGTCGGGCCGAGCCTGGCTGGGCGACACCGAGATCACCGGCCTGGGCGACAAGGAGCTGACCCAGCTCCGCCGCGACCGGATCGGCTTCATGTTCCAGTCGTTCAACCTGCTGCCCACGCTCAACGCGGCCGAGAACATCACCCTGCCCATGGACATCGCGGGCCACAAGCCCGACCGGGAGTGGGTGGACCGGGTCATCGACACCCTCGGGCTGCGGGACCGGCTGCGGCACCGGCCCGCCCAGCTGTCCGGCGGACAGCAGCAGCGGGTGGCGTGCGCGCGGGCGCTCGCCTCCCGCCCCGAGCTGATCTTCGCCGACGAGCCCACCGGCAACCTGGACTCCCAGGCGGGCCTGGAGGTGCTGCGCTTCCTGCGGGAGGCCGTGGACGAACTGGGGCAGACGGTCGTCATGGTCACCCACGACCCGAGCGCGGCCGCCCACTCCGACCTGGTGCTCTTCCTCGCCGACGGCCGGATCGTGGACCGGATCGAGCGGCCCACGGCCGAAGCGGTGCTGGAGCGGATGCACATCTTCGCGGCGGCCACCGCCCCCGACCCGCTCAACTGATCCCCCCGGCCCCGGGCCGGATCGGCCGGGCCGCCGAATGAGGGTGAGTGGTCCCGAACCGGGCCGATCTCCGATACGTTCGCGGTATCCGCGATCAAGGAGGGCTCATGGCAAGGCCGTTCCGTTTCGGAGTCAATCTGCTCACCCTTGAATCGGCCGAGGCATGGCGGGCGAAGTGCCGCCACGCCGAGCAGCTCGGCTATGACGTGCTGCTGGCCCCCGACCACCTCGGCAACCCCGCCCCGTTCCCGGCGCTGGCCGCCGCCGCCGAGGCGACCGAGCGCCCACGGCTGGGCACCTTCGTGCTCAACGCCGGCTTGTGGAACCCCGCGCTGCTCGCCCGGGAGGTGACCACCTGCGACGCGCTCACCGACGGCCGGCTGGAGCTCGGCCTGGGCGCCGGCTATGTCAAGGCCGAGCACGACAGCGCCGGGCTGCCGTTCGGTTCGCCTCGGGAGCGGGTGGATCATCTGGTGCACACCGTGGCCGAGTTGGAGCGGCTGCTGACCGATCCCGAACACCGGCCGCGGTCCACCCAGTCCCCGCGCCCGCCGCTGCTGCTCGGCGGCAACGGCGACCGGCTGCTGCGGCTGGCCGCGCGCCACGCGGACATCGCGGCCTTCACCGGCGCGGTACAGCCCGCCGGCAAGCCCCAGGGCACCCTCCAGCTGATCAGCCCGGAGGCGCTGGAGGGCCGGATCGCCGCCTTCCGCCGCTTCGCCGCCGAAGCGGGGCGGACGCAGGAGTCCGACGAGAGCGATGAGGCCATCGAGCTGAACTACCTCATCCAGATGGTCGGCCCCACCGAGGACCGGCGCGCCAAGGCCCGTGAGCTCGCCCCGTACGCACCGGACCTCACCGAGGACCAGCTGCTGGAGCATCCGGCCCTGCTGCTGGGCGACGCCAAGGAGATGGCGGAGCAGCTGCGGGCCCACCGCGAGCGGTTCGGCTTCTCGTACTTCGCGGTGCTGGAGCACAACATGGAGGCGTTCGCCCCGGTGATCGAGGAGCTGCACGGCAGCTGACCCGGCGGAATCCCGTCGACGCCCGGGTCCGCCCGATGGTGGGATACGGGCATGAACGATCTCCGGATACGCGCCGCGGCCCCCGCCGACCTCGACACCGTGCTCGCCTTCTGGAAGGAGGCGGCGGAGGGCACCAGCATCAGCGACGACCGGGACGGGGTGGCCCGGCTGCTCGACCGCGACCCGGAGTCGCTGCTGCTGGCCGAGCGGGACGGCGAGCTCGCCGGAACCGTGATCGCCGGTTTCGACGGCTGGCGCTGCCATCTGTACCGGCTGGCCGTCCACCCCGGGCACCGCCGCCGGGGCGTGGCGACGGCCCTCCTGGCAGCGGCCGAGGAGCGGTTCGCGGCCCTGGGCGGACGGCGCGGGGACGCGATGGTGCTGAACGAGAACGAGCTCGCCCACCACGCGTGGAGCGCGGCGGGCTATGCGCCGCAGCCGCAGTGGAGCCGCTGGGTCAAGCCGCTGCGCCCCTGACCCGGCGGCCGTCCCGGGCGGGGCGCCGCCGTGCGGTGCCTTTTAGCATGGGACGGAGGTGAACCGATGACCGAAGTCCTCCTCCTGGCCGTGGCGCTCCTCCTGGCGGTGGCCTGTGGCGCCTTCGTCGCGGCGGAGTTCTCGCTGACCACGGTCGAGCGCGGCGAGCTGGAACGCGCGGCCGGGCGCCGGGAGCGCGGCGCGGCCGGGGCGCTGAAGGCCGTGCGGAGCCTCACCTACCAGCTCTCCGGCGCGCAGCTCGGCATCACCGTGACCAATCTGGTCGTCGGCATGCTGGCCGAGCCGTCCGTCGCGGCCCTGCTGGCCGGGCCGCTCACCGCGATCGGCGTGCCCCGGTCGGCCGTCCCCTCGACCGCGCTGGTGCTCGGCACCTTCCTGTCGACCGTCGTGCTGATGGTCGTCGGCGAGCTGGTGCCCAAGAACTGGGCGATCTCCCGGCCGCTGCCGGTCGCCAAGGCCGTGGCCACCCCGCAGCGCGTCTTCAGCTCCGCCTTCCGCCCGCTGATCAGCCATCTCAACAACACCGCCAACCGCACCGTGCGCCGGCTGGGCCTGGAGCCCGCCGAGGAGCTGGCGTCCGCGCGCGGTCCCCAGGAGCTGATCGCCCTCGCCCGGCACTCCGCCAAGGAGGGCGCGCTGGAGAAGGACACCGCCGAGCTGTTCGTCCGCACCCTCAACCTCTCCGGGCTCACGGCGGAGAACGTGATGACCCCGAGGGTGCGGGTGGTGGCGCTGGACGTACGGGCCACCGCCGAGGACGTGGCCAACGCGACCCGCGCCACCGGGCTGTCCCGCTTCCCCGTCTACCGGGGCAGCCTGGACACCGTCGCCGGGCTCGTCCACATCAAGGACGTGCTGGCGGTCCCCGCCGAGGAGCGGCCCCGCCGCCCGGTGTCGGAGGTGATGCGCGACGCGGTGTTCGTCCCCGAGCCGCTCACCGTGGACCGGCTGCTGGACCGGCTCTCGGCCCAGCGCAGCATGGCCGTGGTGATCGACGAGTACGGCGGCACGGCCGGGGTCGTCACCCTGGAGGACATCGTCGAGGAGGTGGTCGGCGAGGTCCGCGACGAGCACGATCCGCATGAGACCGCCCAGCTGATCCCGATGGGCCGGGACCCGGAGGGCCATACGCTGTACGACGCGGACGGCGCGGCCCGCGTCGACCAGCTGGAGAGCATCGGGCTGCGGGTGCCCCCGGGCCCGTACGAGACGCTGGCCGGGCTGATCGCCACCGAGCTGGGCCGGATCCCGGCCGTCGGCGACACCGTCGAGCCGGCGGGCTGGTCCGTGGAGGTGCGGAAGGTGACGAGCCACCGGGCGGCCCGGGTCCGGCTGCGGGCGCCGCTGCGCGGCGCCGGGGGCGACGGGGGCGGCGGGGGCGGCGATGTGCACGGGGCCGAGGGGGCGACGGGCCGATGACCGTTCTCCAGTTGCTGATCGGCCTGTTGACGCTGGTGTTCAACGCCTTCTTCGTGGGGGCTGAGTTCGCCCTGATCTCGGTGCGCCGCAGCCAGATCGAGCCGCATGCCCAGCAGGGCGACCGGCGGGCGCGGGCCGTGCTGTGGGGCCTGGAGCACCTCTCCGCGCTGCTGGCCGCCGCCCAGCTCGGGATCACGCTGTGCACGCTGGTGCTGGGCGCCGTCGCGGAACCGGCCATCGCGCATCTGCTGGAGCCCCTGTTCCACGTGGTGGGTCTGCCGCTGGGTCTGGTGCACCCGATCTCGTTCGTGATCGCGCTGACCCTGGCCACCTATCTGCACATGCTGTTCGGCGAGATGGTGCCGAAGAACGTGGCGCTGGCCGAGCCGGTGCGCACCGTGCTGCTGCTCGGCCCGCCCCTGGTCGCCCTCGCCCGCACCCTGCGCCCGGTGATCTTCGGGGTGAACGCCCTGGCCAACACGTTGCTGAAGCTGTTGCGCGTGGAGCCCAGGGGCGAGGTCGCGGCGACCTTCTCCGACGATGAGCTGGCCCGGATGGTCTCGGACTCCAGCGAGGCCGGACTGCTGGACGACCGCGCCACCGAGCGGCTGCGGGACGCGCTGGAGCTGGGCCGGCGACGGGTGCGGGACGTGGTGCTGCCGATGGGCCGGGTGGTCAGGGCGCGGCTCGGGGTGACCCCCGAGGAGCTGGAGCGGCTGTCGGCGCGTACCGGCTTCTCACGGTTCCCGGTGGTGGACGGCTCCGGGCGGATCCTGGGCTATCTGCATGTGAAGGACGCGCTGGACGCACGGCCCCGGGAGGTGCCGTTCCGCCCCGATCAGCTGCGCCCGATCCCCCGGGTGCGGTCCCTCACGCCGCTGGACGACGTGCTCACCGCGATGCGTGACAGCCGTACGCACCTCGCGGCCGTCATCGCGGCGGACGGGCGGCTCGAGGGGCTGGTGACCATGGAGGACGTGCTGCGCGAGCTGGTCGCCTGAGCGCCCCCGCCTGCCCGTGTCCGTCATTCCCCGGTGTGTTTGGACTCATGGGCGATGATGCACGCCTGCCAGTGGGCCAGCGCCTCCTCCCGGCCGCCGCCGCCCTCCTCGGCCACCGCCACCAGCGCATGGGCGGCCATCGCGGCGAGCCGCACCGCGACCCGGCACACATCGCGTGTCTCGAGCGGCTCCAGGAGGGCGGCGGCGCCCTCCCCGTCGTCGGCGAGCGCGGCGGCGACGATGGCCATGGTCGTACGGTCGCATTCGAAGGCATCCACGCCGACCAGACTGCCCCGCCGCGCGGCGCGCGGAACCCCGGGCCGTCCAACCGGTCCAACCGGGGGCCCGGCCGGAGGGGCCGCGCGAGGCTCAGCGACGGGGGCCGGGACCGGAGCCGGGACCGGGACCGGAGCCAGGACCGGAGCCGGGGCCTGGACCGGAGCCGGGGCCGGGGCCAGGGCCGGGCCGGGTGCCCATCGGGTCGTAGCGGAAGATCACGTACTCGACGCGTCCGATGACCTTGGTGCGGTTCGTCCGCCGGTACAGCTCGGGTGGCCGGAAGATGTTGTCGTCGAAGATGTCCGCGCCGGGCTCCACATTCCAGCTGGCGGTCGTCCCGTTCCGCGCTCCGCCCTCGAAGTAGATGTGGGTCATCGCCATGCGGCTCATCATGCTCGCGCTCGGCGGTCCACGCAGCCCACGCACCGGGATAAGATCGCCCGAGCCATGCAGACGAACATCACCTACAGCAGCTTTGTCGCGGTCGGCGACTCCTTCACCGAGGGCATGTCGGACGCGCTTCCCGACGGCACCTACCGAGGCTGGGCGGATCTGCTCGCCGGGCGGCTCGCGGCCCGCAGCCCCGGGTTCCGTTACGCCAACCTCGCCGTACGCGGCAAGCTCATCGGGCAGATCGTCGAGGAGCAGACGGGCCCGGCGGCGGCCATGGGCGCCGACCTGGTGACCCTGGTCGGCGGGCTGAACGATGTGCTGCGGCCGAAGTGCGACATGGGCCGGGTGTGCGGACTGCTGGAGGAGGCCGTCGAGCGGCTGGCGCCCAGTTGCAAGCGGCTGGTGCTGATGCGCAGCCCGGGGCGGCGCGGACCGGTGCTGGAGCGGTTCCTGCCCCGGATGGAGCGGCTGTTCGCGTTCATCGACGAGCTGGGCGCGCGGCATGACGCGACCGTCGTGGACCTGTACGCGTCCGAGGCGGTCGGGGACCCCCGGATGTGGCACGAGGACCGGCTGCATCTGAACGCCGAGGGGCACCGGCGGGTCGCCGAGGCCGTGTGGCAGGCGCTGGGCCATGAGCCCGAGGAGGACTGGAACGCGCCCCTGCCGCCCGCGGTACCCGTCGGGTGGCTGGCCCGCCGCACCTCGGATGTGCGGTTCGCCCGCCAGCACCTCGGGCCGTGGATCGGCAGGCGGCTGACCGGCCGCTCCTCGGGCGACGGGCGGGCCCCCAAGCGCGCCGAGTTGCGGCCGTACGAGGGCTGATCCGCGAAGCCCGGGTCCCGGGCCGTTCGGCGTGGTCCGTCCGGGCCGTTCGGCGGGGTTCCTCGGCCACCGGTCTGGCCTGCGAGGACGGCCAGTAGACTCGGCACGTGACTGGTAAGCCGCGCATTCCGAACGTCCTGGCCAACCGCTACGCCTCCACGGAGCTGGCCGTCCTGTGGTCCCCCGAGTACAAGGTGACGCTGGAGCGGCGGCTGTGGCTCGCCGTGCTCCGCGCCCAGAAGGACCTCGGAATCGAGGTGCCGGACGCCGCCCTCGCCGACTACGAGCGGGTCCTGGAGACCGTCGATCTGGCCTCGATCGCCGAGCGCGAGAAGGTCACCCGCCACGATGTGAAGGCCCGCATCGAGGAGTTCAACGCCCTCGCCGGCCATGAGCACGTCCACAAGGGCATGACCTCCCGCGATCTCACCGAGAACGTGGAGCAGCTCCAGATCCGGCTCTCCCTGGAGCTGGTGCGGGACCGTACGGTCGCGGTGCTGGCCCGGCTCGGCAAGCTGGCCGCCGAACACGCCGAGCTGGTGATGGCCGGCCGGTCGCACAACGTCGCGGCGCAGGCCACCACGCTCGGCAAGCGGTTCGCCACCGCGGCGGACGAGCTGCTGGTCGCGTACGAGCGGCTGGAGAACCTGCTGGGCCGCTATCCGCTGCGGGGCATCAAGGGCCCGGTCGGCACCGCGCAGGACATGCTGGACCTGCTCGGCGGCGACGCGGCGAAGCTGGCCGAGCTGGAGCGGCGGATCGCCACCCACCTCGGCTTCGGGCAGGCGTTCACCTCCGTCGGCCAGGTCTATCCGCGCTCGCTGGACTACGACGTCGTCACCACGCTGACGCAGCTGGCCGCGGCCCCGTCCTCGCTGGCCAAGACCATCCGGCTGATGGCCGGGCACGAGCTGGTGACCGAGGGGTTCAAGCCCGGCCAGGTCGGCTCGTCCGCGATGCCGCACAAGATGAACACCCGCTCCTGCGAGCGGGTGAACGGCCTCGCGGTGATCCTGCGCGGCTACGCCTCGATGACCGGGGAGCTGGCGGGCGACCAGTGGAACGAGGGCGATGTCTCCTGCTCGGTGGTGCGCCGGGTCGCGCTGCCGGACGCGTTCTTCGCCTTCGACGGGCTGCTGGAGACCTTCCTGACCGTGCTCGACGAGTTCGGCGCCTTCCCCGCCGTCATCGCCCGTGAGCTGGACCGCTACCTCCCCTTCCTCGCCACCACGAAGGTGCTGATGGGCGCCGTACGGGCCGGGGTGGGCCGCGAGGTCGCCCATGAGGCGATCAAGGAGCACGCGGTGGGCGCGGCGCTGGCGATGCGCGAGCGGGGCGCTGAGCGCAATGAGCTGCTCGACTCGCTCGCCGCCGATGAGCGGATCCCGCTGGACCGGGCCGCGTTGGACGCGCTGATGGACGACAAGCTCTCCTTCACGGGCGCGGCCGCGGACCAGGTGGGCGCGGTGGTCGCCCGGATCGAGGAGATCGTCAAGGAGCGCCCGGAGGCCGCCGCCTACGCTCCCGGCTCGATCCTCTGACGCCGGCGATGACGCCCGCCGAACTGGAGGCCGCCCGCGACCGCCTCGTCCCCGATGTGGTCGCGGACGGCCTGCGCGTCCTCTTCTGCGGTATCAACCCCGGGCTGATGACGGCCGCCACCGGCCACCACTTCGCCCGCCCCGGCAACCGCTTCTGGCCCGCCCTCCACGCCTCGGGGTTCACCCCCCGCCGGCTCCATCCGTCCGAGCAGTCGGAGCTGGTGCGCTATGGGCTCGGCATCACCAATGTGGTGGCGCGCGCCAGTGCCCGGGCCGATGAGCTGAGCGACGAGGAGTACCGGGAGGGCGGCCGGATCCTTCAGGAGAAGGTGCTCCGGCTGCGGCCGCGCTGGCTGGCGGTGGCGGGGGTCACCGCCTACCGGGTGGCGTTCGGCGACAAGAAGGCGAAGATCGGGCCCCAGACGAGGACCATAGGCGAGACCCGGATCTGGGCCCTGCCGAATCCGAGCGGGCTCAACGCGCACTGGACGCTGCCGGCCATGGCGGAGGAGTTCGGCCGGCTGCGCGCCGCAGCCGAGGCGGAGGGCTAGGCGAACGCCGCAGCCCGAGGTCGAGCGCTCTGTTTTCGGAGCCTAAAGAGCGTCCTACGTTGGACGGCGCTGCGCTAGCACCGGAATAGCGGCGATCTTCTCGGACGTGAGGTCGTCCCACACCAAGCCGCGCGGCCGTCGGCGGTTGAGGCAAGGGATCATCGTGTCTGGCGTGACGATGTAGTCCACGGAGAAATCGTGCTCCGTCTCGGGGATGTCGTCCGCGCCCTTCTTCTCGGCGACCTCCTCGGGCGGGCGTGTCAGGCTCTCGGGGTCGAGCAAGTAGAACGGCTGCGGACCAGCCATCCTCGGCACGGCCATGTAGACCCGCTTACCGTCTTTGAGAGCGCGGACGCGCACCGGAAGCTGGGCCCAGTCAGGGTTCGCCTTGACGGTCGTCGCCCGCCGCCTTTTCTCGCCGCCTCGTCCAGCTTGCTTTGGCGGATGAGCGCCAAGGCCAGGTTGCCCAACACGATGGCTTGGCTCTTCTTCTTGGACGCCAGCGCCCGCGAGGTCATATGGAGGATAGGTTCGGCCCGTTCCGGTAGGTCGAGGAACAGGTAACACGATCCAGCGAGCCGATTGAACTCATTGACTGTGTAGTACGGCGCAGCCACGTCGTCACGACGGGTGGTGGGCGGATCCGCCTGAAGAAATGAGCGGCAGGGTCCCCCTTGTACGCGGTACGGTGCGCCGATGTCAGCGATCAAGAAGTTCCAAGTCACCTTTGACTGCGCAGAACCTGAGCGCCTCGCTCGCTTCTGGTGCGAGGTGTTGGGGTACGTCACACCGCCGCCACCGGAGGGATTCACTACCTGGGAGGATTTCAACCACACTCTGCCCCCTGAGAAGCAGGGGTCATGGTTCGCCTGCAGTGATCCCTCAGGTGTGGGCCCGCGCCTGTACTTCCAGCGCGTCCCCGAAGGCAAGATCGTCAAAAACCGGGTGCATCTCGACGTCCGGGTCGGCACCGGGCTCGTGGGGGACGAGCGCCTCGCCGCGCTCGAAGCTGAGTGCGCACGACTGGTTGCGCTCGGTGCGACCCACGTACAAACGCTGTATGCCGATGAGGAAAACGAGTCATGCATCCCAATGCTGGACATCGAGGGCAACGAATTCTGTATCGACTGAGCATTCTCCGAGCCGGGGAGGCACGGAACCGCCTCCCCTGGGCCTCTCTGGTCCTCGTATGGTGCGGGAGTTACCCCGTGAGCGCGAGGTTGTGCAGCCGGGCGATGCCGAGCATGGCGGTGTGAACGCCGTCGCCTTTCAGGCGGCAGTTACGAAGGATCTTCCATGCCTTCATCCGTGCGAAGGCGTGCTCGACGCGGGCCCGGACCTTGCGGTGGGAGGTGTTGTGCTCCTCTTTCCAAGCCGGCAGTTCGGTCTGGCCGCGTTCACGGCGGTGTAGGACTAGCAGGCCGGTACCCCGATAGCCGCCGTCCGCGATGACTGTGGCCCGGCCGAGGGCGGCCTTCGCACCGGAAAATTCCCACGCCTTGCAATCGGCAACCGTATGATCCCGCGTGGGCACTAGCTAGGGGACACCGGAGCGCGGCTAACCGGGTGTCCATTGTCGGCAAGAAGACGGATACCGAGCTGGCGGTCAACATGAGGTGATGCCGTCGGTGCGGTCACTCGAACCGTGCTGTGTCGCCCGCCCCTCGACGTACGATCTCGGGTTCGCCGCCGGACAAGTCGATGACCGTGGTCGGCTCGGTGCCGCAGTCGCCCGAGTCCACCACGGCGTCCACCACGTGGTCGAGCCGTTCTTTGATCTCCCAGCCCTGCGTCATCGGCTCGTCCTCATCGGGCAGAAGCAGGGTGCTGGAGAGCAGCGGCTCACCGAGGTCGGCGAGCAAGGCCTGAGTGGCGGCATGGTCAGGAATCCGGACTCCGACCGTCTTTTTCCTCGGGTGCAGCAGCTGCCGCGGCACCTCCTTCGTCGCCGGGAGGATGAAGGTGTAACTGCCGGGCGTCGCTGCTTTGATCACGCGGAACACGTCTTTGTCGACGTGCACGAACTGGCCCAGCTGCGCGAAGTTCTGGCACACCAGCGTGAAGTGGTGACGCTCGTCGAGGTTCCGGATCGACCGGATCCGGCCGATGCCGTCACGATTGCCCAGTCGGCATCCCAGTGCGAAGCAGGAGTCCGTCGGGTAGGCGATGAGCGCGCCGGAACGGATCATGTCAGCCACATTGCCGATGGTGCGCTGCTGTGGATTATCGGGGTGCACATCGAAATACTTCGCCATCCGCCGAGCCTATGCGATCAGGACACCCCGGTTGTTTGGTGCCCCGGACGCGGCCGAGCCCGACGATGTCATATCGTGCCCTCCTCCCCTATCGCCACCAGCAGCTGGAACGGCAGCTCGCGGTCGCCCTGCCCGACCCCCAGCCCGACCCAGCGGCCGTCGACGCGCCAGACGCGCAGCTCGGGTACGTAACCGCACAGGGTGTCCAGCGGGGGCGGGACCGGCTCGCCCATCGCCGAGCGCTCCAGGGAGTCGGTGAGGTCGAGGACGTCGGGGGCGCCCCACCGTAAGGTCAGCACCTGGTCCAGCGCGCTCAGCTCGGCCTCGAACTCCTCCAGCACCTCCTCGACCCGGGTCAGATCCGCGTCCCAGAAGTCCTCGCTGACGCGGAGGTCGGCGACATGGAAGCCGGGGCCGCTGTCCACCCGTCCGTCGGCGGTCCGCTGCGTGGGGAAGTCCCGCACGCGCAGCTGATCGATCATGGCCACATGGTCCGCCGTACTGGTCATCGGGAACCTCCGAGGAAAACCCCGCCTTCAGTCGGAGGAGGGGCCGGGCTCCTGCGGTGCGGGGCAGGGGCAGGCGAATCGCCGCCAAGGCGGTTCAGAAGACCGAGGAACTCGCCTATCTGAACGACGTTTCCTCGGTTCCGCTCCAGCAGACCCTGCGGCACCTGCAAGGGGCGTTCACCAACTTCTTCGCCAGGCGGGCGAAGTACCCGCGGTTCAAATCGCGGAAGAGGTCCCGCAACAGTGCGGAGTACATCACCAGCGGGTTCCGCTTCCGGGAAGGGAAGCTGACGCTGGCGAAGATGAGCGAGCCGCTCGACATCGTCTGGTCGCCTCCCTTCCCGGAACACGCTTCCCCCTCCACAGTGACCGTGTCGCAGGATGCCGCAGGGCGCTGGTTCGTCTCCCTCCTCGTCGAAGACTCCGCCGTTCAGCCGCTTCCCGCCAACGACCGGGCGGTCGGCATTGACGCCGGCCTGGACTACCTCCGCAAGGCCAGGGGCAACGGCGCCAACCGGGTCAAGGCCCGCCGCGAGGTCGCCAAGGTCCACGCCCGCATCGCAGACCGCAGGCGTGACCACCTGCACAAAATCACCACTCGTCTCGTGCGTGAAAACCAAACGCTCGTGATCGAGGACCTCACCGTCCGGAACCTGCTCAGGAACGGCAAGCTGTCCCGGGCGATCTCCGACGCGGCATGGTCGGAGTTCCGCAGCATGCTGGAGTACGAGGCTGCCTGGTACGGCCGGGACGTGATCGCGGTCGACCGCTGGTTCCCCTCCTCCAAGCTCTGCTCGAACTGCGGCGCCTTGCGGGACAAGATGCCGCTCAGTGTCCGCACCTGGAGATGTGACTGCGGTGCGACCCACGACCGGGACGTCAATGCCGCGAAGAACCTTCTGGCCGCCGGGCTGGCGGTGTCGGCCTGTGGAGCCGGTGTAAGACCTCAACGGGAATCCTCCCGGACGGGGCAGTCGGTGACGAAGCAGGAATCCCCACGGCGCGAGCCGTAGGAATCCCCCTCTTTCACGAGGGGGAGGAAGCCAAGGTGTCAGTAAACAGCGTAGGTCGGACATCTGGCCGCCCGTCAGATGGGTCGCGCGACGGCCGGGCGGTCCGAGCCGGGAGGCGGCACTCGCCGCGTCCGCGCCCAGCGGATACGATCCGGCAGATACGCACTGGGAGGGAGGCCGACGTTGGGGCGGCTCACCGGCGGGGATCCGTCCCTGCTGCGACGCATCAACTCCGCCGTGGTCCTGCACGCGCTGCGCGCGGCGACCGCGTCCGGCGCGGCCGCCGGGGGTGGCCAGGACGAGGCGGGCGGCTGCGCCGGGAGCGCGAGCCTCACCGATCTGACCCGGGTGACCGGGCTGTCCCGGCCCACCGTCGAGGGGGTGATCGACGGGCTGGCCGACAGCGGTCTGGTGGTCGAGGTGCCCGCCGAGGAGGGCGGCGTACGGCGTCAGGGACGCCCCGCGCGGCGCTTCCGCTTCCGGGCCGAGGCCGGGCATCTGCTGGGCATAGAGATAGGGGCGCACCGGGTGGCCGCGCTCCTGTCGGACCTCGACGGACACCCGCTCGGCTCGATCGTGCGCGAGGTGTCGGAGAAGGCGTCCGCGGACGAGCGGCTGGAGCGGGTGCGCACCGCCGTCGCGGACCTGCTGCGGCGCGCGGGGGTGGCCCGGTTCTCGCTGCGTGCGGTCGGGGTGGGCAGCCCCGGCATCGTCGAGGCCGACGGCACCGTCCATCTGTGCACCGCGCTCCCCGGCTGGACCGGGCTGCCCCTGGGCGAGCGGCTGCGGCGGTCCTTCCGCTGTCCGGTGCTGGTGGAGAACGACGCGAACACGGCGGCGGTGGCCGAGCACTGGAAGGGGGCGGCGGCCGGTTCGGACGATGTGGTCTTCGTGCTGGCCGGGTTGAGCCCGGGCGCCGGGTCGCTGATCGGCGGGCGGCTGCACCGCGGCTTCGGCGGCGCCGCCGGGGAGATCGGGGCGCTGCATCTGCTGGGCCAGGAGGCCGCCCCGGAGGAGGTGCTCTCCACGACCGGGGAGCCGCTGAACCCGCTGGACGAGGCGCAGGTGGCGCATGTCTTCGCGCTGGCCAGGGACGGCGACGCGCGGGCGCGGGCGGCCGTGGACCGCTTCGTCCGCAGGCTGGTGCACGACACGGCGGCCCTGGTGCTGGCGCTGGACCCCGAGGTCGTGGTGGTGGGCGGCTGGGCCGCCGGTCTCGACGGGGTGCTGGCCCCGCTGCGCGATGAGCTGTCGCGCTACTGTCTGCGGCCCCCGCAGGTCGCGCTCTCGCTGCTCGGCGAGGCGGCGGTGACCACGGGGGCGCTGCGGCTGGCCCTGGACCATGTGGAGCAGGAGCTCTTCGCGGTCGACAGCACGGTGACGACCCGCCGCGCGAGCCGCTGACGCGGGAGGCGGGGCGGGGCGGCGTTTCGGGTTTCGGCGTGCGTACGCGGCGGCGAGGCGACGCGGGCCGGGCCTACGGCATGGGCCGAACCCGCGTCGTGGGCCGGGCCCACGACCTGGGACGGGCCTACGACACGCGGCGGCGAGGCGGCGCGGGCCGGGCCCGCGACATGCGCCAGGCCCGCGACGTGGGGCGGGCCCGGATCAGCCCGCCAGCAGTTCCTCGCCCGCGTCGCCGAAGGTGAGCCGGCAGGTGTCGGCCCGGTAGGTAGCCACGGCGACGGCCGCGGTGCGGCCCTGGGCCACATAGCGGGTGGTCACGAGGAGGACGGGGGCGCCGGGCAGCCGGTCGAGCTCCTTGGCGTCGTCCGCGCGGGCCGAGCCGAGCTCCACGGTCTGCTCTCGGCCCTCCAGCTCCAGCCGGCGCAGCTCGCGCAGCACGGCGCGGGCGCGGGCCAGCCCGCTGGGGGTGTCGATGGCGGCGAGGCCGGGGACGGACTCGGACGGTACGTACAGCAGCTCGGCGGCGAGCGGCTGGCCGTGGCTCATCCGGGTGCGGCGCACCCGGTGGACCGGGGTGTCGGGGTCGATCTCCAGCAGCCGGGCGACCTCGGCGGGCGGGGTCGCCTCGGTGCCGTCGACGGTCTGCCAGGTGTCCTCGCCGGGGGTGTCGGTCCAGCCGTGGGCGTAGTCCCCGACGGCCACGCCGACGCGGGGCGGGGCGACGGTGGTGCCGACGCCGCGGCGGCGCTGGAGCCGGCCCTCCAGCTCGAGCTGCTCGAGGGCCTGTCGGAGGGTGGCGCGGGCGACGCCGAAGCGGGCGGCCAGCTCACGCTCGTTGGGCAGGATCTCCCCGACCGCGAACTCCGAGTCGAGTGCGTCGCTGAGCACGGTCTTCAGATGCCAGTACTTGGGCTCTGGCACCGATTCCAGCTGTGTGGTCCCCACCCTGTCCCCCTTGATTCCGACGGCCGGCGGTCCCGCGCGCCTTCACAGTTATGCGCGGCTTCTTTATTAAAGGTTGTTGCAGTATCAATGCGACCATAAGGCGGCATGCGTACTTGGTCAAGACCAATCCCCGACCGGTTATCGTCGGTGACCGTCGGAGCGGGATGCGTCACGGGGCGGGAGCTGAGCTGAACTGATGGGCATGGACCAGGTCACGGTGGTCACGGGAGGCAGTCGCGGCATCGGGGCGGCGGTGGCGGTGCGGCTGGCCCGCGCCGGGCACAGCGTCGCGATCGGCTACGAGCAGGCCCGGGACGCGGCCGAGCGGTGGGCGGCGGCGGTGCGCGCGGAGGGGGTGCGGTCGCTGGTCGTCCAGGCCGACACCAGCGACGCGGAGCAGGTCGAGGCGATGTTCGACCGGGTGCGGGAGGAGCTGGGCCCGATCACCGGGCTGGTCAACAACGCCGGGATCACGGGTCCGTTGGGCCGCTTCACCGAGACCTCACCGGAGGTGATGCGCCGCGTCGTGGACGTCAATGTGACCGGGGCCCTGCTGTGTGCCCGGCGGGCGGCGCGTGAGATGTCCACGCGCCACGGCGGGCAGGGCGGTGCCATCGTCAACATCTCCTCGGGCGCGGCGACGACCGGCAGCCCCGGGGAGTATGTGCACTACGCGGCCAGCAAGGCGGCGGTCGACGCGATGACCGTCGGGCTGTCGAAGGAGCTGGCGGCGGAGGGGATCCGGGTCAACTCGGTCCAGCCCGGGATGACGCTGACCGACATCCACGCGCGGATGGGCGACCCCGAGCGGCCGTGGCGCGTCCAGGGACGGGTGCCGATGGGACGGCCGGGCGAGCCGGAGGAGATCGCGGGCGCGGTGGCGTGGCTGCTGTCGCCGGAGGCGTCGTACACGACGGGGGCGGTGCTGCGGGTCGCGGGCGGGCTGTAGCGGCGTACGCGGTCGCGCGGCGTGCGGTCGCGCGGCGTCCGCTTGCGCGGCGTGCGGTCGTACGGCCATCGGCCGACGGCCCGGGTCTACCCTCCGGTAACTCTTGCTGACATGCTGTCTCATACGCCGCGTGCGCCTGCCGGAACGCCGATCGTGAGGAGCCATCCGATGCCCGCGTCCCTCTCCTTCTCCGTCGCCACCCCCGGCGGCCCCCGCACCGCCCGGGTCGTCCACGAACGGCGCGGCGCGGGGCGGCCGTTGGTGCTGCTGCACGGCATCGGCCACCACTGGCAGGCATGGGAGCCGGTGCTGGACATCCTCGCCGTCGACCGCGATGTGATCGCCGTGGATCTGCCCGGCTTCGGGGCGTCGGACGCGCTGCCGGACGGCATCCCGTACGACCTCGACGGCGTCATACCGGTGCTCGACGCGCTCTTCGAGGCCCTGGGCGTCAAACGCCCCGACGTGGCCGGGAACTCGCTCGGCGGGCTCATCGCGCTGGAGCTGGGCCGCCTCGGACTCGTACGGTCCGTCACCGCGCTGTCCCCGGCCCGGTTCTGGACCGAGGCCGAGCGGCGCTACGCCTTCGGCGTGCTGTCCGCGATGCGGGCCGGGGCGCGGGCGCTGCCGCCGCCCATGGTGGCGTGGCTGGCCCGCGGCGCGGTCGGGCGGGCCGCGCTGACCGGCGCCATCTACGCCCGGCCCGCGCGGCGTTCACCGGACGCCGTCGTCGCCGAGACGCGGGCGCTGCGCGAGGCGGTCGGCTTCGGCGCCACGCTGGCCGCCGGAAGCTCCGGGCTGTTCACCCACGACATCCCCGATGTCCCGGTCACCATCGCCTGGGGCTCGCGCGACCGGCTGCTGCCGCGCCGCCAGGGCGTCCGCGCCAAGCGGGTGATCCCCGGCGCCCGGCTGGTCCGCCTCCCCGGCTGCGGCCACGTGCCCATGAACGACGATCCCGCGCTGGTCGCCCGCGTCATCCTGGACGGCAGCCGCTGACGGCCCCGCCCGTCCCCCTCCGTCCGTCCCCCTCCACCCGTCCGGCACCGCACGCGGCCGGGGTCTTTACTCCGGGCGGCAACACCGTTATTCACTGGGCGTTCGCAATCGCGGCACCTTGCACCGATAGCAAACACAACAGCACAGCGGTTCTACGAGCGACGGAGGGCACCATGGGGCGGGAATCGGGCAGAGGGATCGGGCGGCGCACGGTACTGCAGGGATCGGCGGCCGCCTCTGCGGCACTCGCGGTGCCCACCGTGGCATCGGCCGCCGCGTCGGCCGCGTCCGGCGCGCCCGCTCAGGCCCTGTCGGGGCGTCCGAGCGCCCAGTGGGGCGTGCAGGTGGGCGATGTGACGACGTCGTCGGGGCTGGTGTGGGTCCGCTCCGACCGTCCGGCCCGGATGATCGTGGAGACGTCCGCGACCGAGTCCTTCGCGCGGGCCAAGCGCTGGCACGGCCCGCTGGTCGGCCCCGGCACCGACTTCACCGGGCGCACCGCGCTGCACGGCCTGCCCGCCGGGAGCCAGGTGCACTACCGGGTGGTGCTGGCCGACCCGGAGGACCCGCGCCGCACCAGTGAGCCGGTGCAGGGCACGTTCCGCACGGTTTCCGAGCGCCGTAAGGGCGTGCGTTTCGTCTGGTCGGGCGATCTGGCGGGCCAGGGCTGGGGCATCAACCCCGACCACGGCGGCTACCGCATCTTCGAGGAGATGCGCCGCCGGGAGCCGGACTTCTTCCTGTGCAGCGGCGACAACATCTACGCGGACGGCCCGATGACGGAGACCGTCAAGCTGCCCGACGGCTCCACCTGGCGCAACCTCATCACCCCGGAGAAGACCAAGGTCGCCGAGACGCTGGACGAGTACCGCGGCAACTTCCGGTACAACCTGCTCGACCCCGCCCTGCGCCGGTTCCACGCCGAGGTGCCGACCATCACCCAGTGGGACGACCACGAGGTGCTCAACAACTGGTACCCGGGCGAGATCCTGGTCGACGACCGCTACACCGAGAAGAACGTCAACGTGCTGGCGGCCCGCGCGCGCCGGGCGTTCGCCGAGTACTTCCCGATCAGCACGCTGCGGCCGGACTCGAGCGGCCGGGTCTACCGGGTCCAGCACCACGGCCCGCTGCTGGACGTCTTCGTGCTGGACTGCCGTACGTACCGCGACCCCAACTCACCCAACCGCCAGCCCGAGGACGCCCAGGGCATCCTCGGCGCCGAGCAGCTGGCGTGGCTCAAGCGCGAGCTGTCGCGGTCGCGCGCGGTGTGGAAGGTCATCGCCTGCGACATGCCGCTGGGCCTGGTGGTCCCGGACGGGAGCACCGACTTCGAGGCCGTCGCGCAGGGCGACCCGGGCGCCCCGCTCGGCCGTGAGCTCCAGATGGCCGAGCTGCTGCGGCACATCAAGCACCGGAAGATCACCGGCACGGTGTGGCTGACGGCGGACGTCCACTACACCTCGGCGCAGCACTACGACCCCTCGCGGGCGGCGTTCAAGGACTTCGCGCCGTTCTGGGAGTTCGTCTCCGGTCCGCTGAACGCCGGGGCCTTCCCGGCGGTCAAGCTGGACGGCACCTTCGGCCCCGAGCAGCCCTTCGTCAAGGCGCCGACGGTGGCGAACGTCTCGCCCGCCGAGGGCTTCCAGTTCTACGGCGAGGTGGACATCGACGGCGACAGCGCCGAGATGACGGTCCGGCTGCGCGAGGACGGCGGGAAGGTTCTGTTCACCAAGGTGCTGCGCCCGGGTCTGGTCGGCCAGTAGCCGCGTTGTGCGATGCGCGGCCCCGTACGGTACGCCGACGGGGCCGTGCGCCGTAAGGCGCCCGCGCGTCTCCGTGCCGCGCACCGTAAGGCCGCCGCGTACCGTACGGGCATGGGATCCAGCGACGCCCCCGGCCCGGCGGCCTCCCGGCTCACCTATCCGGAGGTGGGCGCCACCCGGCGGTGGCCGCTGCCGTCCGGCTATCGCCATCTGCGGGTGCGGACCCGCGTCGGCCAGGGCCGGGCCACGTTCGAGGCGACCGGGCGGGCGGTGATGGACTGGCGGATGCACCGCGCGGTGGGGGTGTCGATCCGCGCCGCGGATCCGGTCGCCACTCCGGGGCGGCCGGTCGTGGTGGGCCTGGGGATCGGGCGGCTGCGGCTGCGGGCGCCGTGCGAGGTGGTGTGGACGGTCGCGGAGGAGGCGCGGACCGGCTTCGCGTACGGCACGCTGCCCGGCCATCCGGAGCGGGGCGAGGAGTCGTTCGTGGTGGAGCTGGGGCCGGATGGCTCGGTGGTACTGACGGTGACCGCGTTCAGCCGTTCGGAGTCCTGGTTCGGCCGGGCCGGAGGGCCGCTGGTGCCGCTCTTCCAGCGGGCGTACGCACGGCGGTGCGGCAGTGTACTGCGCAGGTGGGCGGTAGGGTGACGGAAGCCCGGACTTCAACCTTTTGATTTCGGACAAAATAAGCTTCTGTTATCAGATACGCCCTTAACCCATAGGTCACAGTCTGTTCGTGATCACGCAACACCTTTGCGCAAGGGTGTTTGCATGACATTTCGAGCGACCCCCGAGCCCCCTCACCGGAACCGCCCCCGCTGGCGGCACGATCTGGTCGCATGGTGGTCACGGCGCCAGGGCCACGCGCCGCCGGGCAGCTCACCCTCGCCCGCGGCCGACGCCCACCCCGCCCACGCCGCGGGCGCCCCGGAGACCACGGCCCCCGAGGCCACCACGCTGTGGCGGATGCGCACGACCGTACGGGACGAGCCCGGCACCCTCGCCGCGCTGTGCGCAGCGCTGGCCGGGCACCGGGTCGACATCCTGGCCCTGCAGACCCATCCGCTGACGGACGGCACGGTGGACGAGTTCCTGCTGCGCGCGCCCGAGTCCCTGCCGTCCGACGGGCTGACCGACGCCGTCGCCGCAGCGGGCGGCCGTGACACCTGGGTGGAGCGGGCCGACACCCACGACCTGGTGGACGCGCCGACCCGGGCGCTGACGCTGGCCACCCGCACCGCCCTGGACGCCGCCGAACTCCCGCTCGCCCTGCGCCAGTTGTTCGGCCGCTGCACCATCCACTCCGTCCCCGCCAAGTCCCTCGGCGGACGGTCGCTGGAGAGCACACCGCCGGCCGAAGGCGTCCTGGAGGAGACCGTGATGCGGCTGCGCGACCCGTCCGGCGGCGCGATCGTCATCGAGCGGCCGTATCTGCCGTTCACGCCGACCGAGTTCGCCCGGGCCCGCGCCCTGGTCGAGCTGGACGCCCGGCTCGGCCCGCGGATCCCGCACGACGGCGATGTGCTGACGCTGCCCGAGGGCAACGCCATCACCGTGCGCCGCGCCGACACCGGCGACCTGGCCGCCGCCCGCGAGATGCACGCCCGCTGCTCCTCCACCACGCTCGGGATGCGCTACCACGGGCCGGTCGGCGACGCCGACCGCTACCTCGCCCATCTGCTGAGCCCCCGCTTCGGCCGCACCCTGGCCGCGTACACCGCCTCCGGGCGGCTGGTGGCCCTCGGCCATCTGCTGTGGGACGGGGACGAGACCGAGGTCGCGCTGATCGTCGAGGACGAGTGGCAGCGCCGCGGCGTCGGCGGGGAACTGCTGCGGCGGCTGGTGGCGATGGCCGCCGAGACCGGCTGCGAAAGCGTCTACGCCGTCACCCAGTCGGCCAACACCGGCATGGTCGCCGCGATGCGCGCCCTCGAACTGCCGCTGGACTACCAGATCGAGCAGGGCACGCTGGTGATCAGCGCCCGCCTCGACCCGGCACCGGCGCCCGAGCCGGTCCTTCCGCTGCCGGTCCAGCCGCACGCGCGCTGAGGCCGACCGGGGTCCGTGCCTCGCCCGGCGGGCGTCGCGCCCCGCCGGGCCGCCGTCGAGCGCCCGGTCCAGACGCCCCGCCGGGCCGCCGTCGAGCGCCCGGTCCAGACGCCCCGCCGGGCCGCCGTCAGTAGGGCCCCAGCGCCCGGTCCAGATCGCGCCACAGGTCCGCCACGTCCTCGAGCCCGACCGACATCCGCAGCAGCCGGTCGCCGATCCCCGAGGAGCGGCGGTCCCCCTCGGCCACGATCCGGTGGCTGATGGAGGCCGGGTGCTGGATGAGGGTGTCCACGCTGCCCAGGCTCACCGCCGGAGTGATCAGCCGCACCCCGCCGATCACCGCGTGCGGATCGCCATGGGGCTCGAAGGCCACCATCGCCCCGCCGATCCGCGGATAGTGGACGCGGGCCACCCGTGGATCGCCGGCCAGCCGCCGGGCCAGCTCGGCCGCCGTGGCCGACGCGGCACGCATCCGTACCGGCAGCGTGGACAGCCCGCGCAGCAGCAGATATCCGGCGAGCGGATGCAGCACCCCGCCGGTGGCGAACCGCACCTGGCGCAGCACCCGGGCGAACTCCTCGTCACAGGCCACCACGCCGCCCATCACATCGCCGTGGCCGCCGAGGTACTTGGTGGCGCTGTGCAGGACGAGGCTCGCGCCGCGCTCGGCCGGGCGCTGGAGCACCGGTGTGGCGAAGGTGTTGTCCGCGAGCAGCGGGACCGTGCCGCAGGAGTGGGCGACGGCCCGCAGATCGAGTTCGGCGAGCGTCGGATTGGCCGGGGTCTCCACCATGACCAGGCCGGTGTCGGGGCGGATCGCGTCCGCGATCCCGGCCGGGTCCACCCAGGTGACCTCGGTGCCCAGCAGCCCGGTGTCCAGCAGGTGGTCGCTGCACCCGTACAGCGGGCGGACCGCCACCACATGCCGCGGCCCCTGGGCCCCGCGCGCCAGCAGACACGCGCTGAGCGCCGCCATGCCGCTGGCGAAGGCGACCGCGCTCTCGGTCCCCTCCAGCCGGGCCAGGGCGGTCTCGAAGCGGGCCACGGTGGGATTGTCCAGTCGGGCATAGACGGGCGGGCCGTCCGGCCGGGCGCCGGTGGCGGCGAACGCGTCGATCCTCGCGGCCTCCTGGCGGCTGTCGTACGAGGGATAGGTCGTCGACAGATCCAGGGGTACGGCGTGCAGACCCATGCCCGGGAGGTCCTCGCGCCCGGCGTGGACGGCCTCGGTGGCGAACGCGTGCCGTGCGGCGGGGTCGCCGTGCGGGCCCTGTGCGCTCGGCGCGGTCTCCGTGCCCCGTACGGTTCCCGCGCTCCGTACGGTTCCCGCGCTCCCTGTGCTCTCCGTGCTCTGCATGATGTCCATGCGTGCAGGGTGAACAATCATCGGGTTCTCGCGGCCGATGGCCGTGTTACGTTCGGCCGATGGCCGAAACCGTCGCTCTCGATCCGGTGGATCTCCAGATTCTGCGGCTGCTGCAGAACGACGCCCGGACCACCTACCGCGATCTGGCCGCCCAGGTCGGCGTGGCGCCCTCGACCTGTCTGGACCGGGTGACCCGGCTGCGCCGCTCCGGGGTGATTCTCGGCCATGAGCTCCGCCTGGACCCCGCCAGGCTGGGGCGCGGTCTCGAGGCCCTGCTCTCGGTGCAGCTGCGGCCCCACCGCCGGGAGCTGGTCGGCCCGTTCGTGGAGCGGATCCGCGCGCTGCCCGAGTCCCGGGCGCTGTTCCACCTGGCCGGGCCGGACGACTACCTGGTGCACGTGGCGGTGGCCGACACCGCCGATCTCCAGCGGCTGGTGCTGGACGAGTTCACCTCGCGCCGCGAGGTGGCCCGGGTCGAGACCCGGCTGATCTTCCAGCAGTGGAGTTGCGGCCCGCTGCTGCCGCCCGCCCGGGACGGCTCGGCAACCTCCTAGCACACCCCTGTTCCCATGCGTCACACCCCCGTGGTGCTGACGCCGCACCCCGGAACGTACGAGGATGGGCCGCATGTCCGATACCAAGAACGCTCCGCTGCCCCGCCAGGTCGCCGACAGCTATGTCGACGCCCTCATCGAACTCGACCCGATCACCGGCACCTACCTGGGCGTTCCCGAGAGTTCCCGGCGCCTTCCGGACTTCTCCCCCGAGGGGGCGAAGGCCATCGCCGACCTCAACCGCACCACCTTGGACCGGCTGGCCGAGGCGGAGGCGCGCCCCGGCGCGGACAGCGACGCCGAGCGCCGCTGCGCCCGGCTGCTGCGGGAGCGGCTGACGGCCGAGCTCGATGTGCACGAGGCCGATGAGCACCTGCGCGCGGTCAGCAATCTGAGCTCCCCGCTGCACTCGGTGCGCGGCATCTTCACCGTGATGCCCACCGAGACCGAGGAGGACTGGTCGGCGGTCGCGGCCCGGCTGCGCGCCGTACCGGCCGCGCTGGAGGGGTACCGCGCCTCGCTCGCCGAGGGGCTGCGGCGGAGCCTGCCGGCCGGCCCCCGGCAGGTGGCCACGGTCCTCGAGCAGCTGGCGGAGTGGATCGGCACGGACGGCGGCTGGTTCGCGGACTTCACCGCCGAGGGCCCCGACGCGCTGCGCGGTGAGCTGGACGAGGCGGCCGCCGCGGCCACGGGCGCGCTGGTCGCGCTCCGCGACTGGCTGCGCGACACCTACGCCCCGGCCATCGAGGGCGCCCCCGATGTGGTCGGGCGCGAGCGCTACCGCCGCTGGGCGCGGATGTGGAACGGCACGGACCTCGACCTGGACGAGGCGTACGCGTACGGCTGGTCGGAATTCCACCGGATCCACGCCGAGATGCGCACCGAGGCCGAGAAGATCCTGCCCGGCGCCAACCCGTGGGAGGCGCTGCGCCACCTCGACACCCACGGCGCCCATATCGAGGGCGTCGAGGAGACGCGGGTGTGGCTGCAGGAGCTGATGGACGAGGCCATCGAGCAGCTGGACGGCACCCACTTCGACCTGGCCGAACGGGTCAAGCGGGTCGAGTCGATGATCGCCCCGCCGGGCAGCGCGGCGGCGCCGTACTACACCCAGCCGTCGGTGGACTTCTCCCGCCCCGGCCGGACCTGGCTGCCCACGATGGGCGAGACCCGCTTCCCGGTCTACGACCTGGTCTCCACCTGGTACCACGAGGGCGTACCCGGCCACCATCTGCAGCTCGCCCAGTGGGCGCACGTCTCCGACCAGCTCTCCCGCTACCAGGCCACGGTCGGCATGGTCAGCGCCAACGCGGAGGGCTGGGCGCTGTACGCGGAGCGGCTCATGGACGAGCTGGGCTATCTGTCGGATCCTGAGCGACGGCTGGGCTACCTGGACGCGCAGATGATGCGGGCGCTGCGGGTGATCGTGGACATCGGGATGCACCTGGAGCTGGAGATCCCCGCCGATTCCCCCTTCCACCCCGGTGAGCGGTGGACTCCGGAGCTGGCGCGCGAGTTCTTCGGACTGCACTGCGGCCGCCCGGCGGAGTTCCTCGACAGTGAGCTGGTGCGCTATCTGGGCATGCCGGGCCAGGCGATCGGCTACAAGCTGGGCGAGCGGGCCTGGCTGACGGGTCGGGAGGCGGCCCGTAAGGCGCACGGCGACGCCTTCGACGCGAAGAAGTGGCACATGGCGGCGCTGTCGCAGGGGTCGCTGGGCCTTGACGACCTGGTGGCGGAGCTGTCGGCGCTCTGAGCCCGGCCAGATTGGGGTGAGGGCGGGCCGCGGCCATATGGGTGCGGCCCGCCCCGCTACAAGGTGTACGGCGGACGCCGCGGGGGCTTCGCCCCTGGACCCCGACCCCGGGGTCTGGGGCGGAGCCCCAGTTGTGGGAAGGGGCGGGGAGGGGAAAGCAGCCCGCCGCAGGCCACGATCCGCCGGAGACCCCTAAGCAGGTCGGAGGAAGTCCGCTACGGTTCGGGCAGCGCCCCGCAGGGGCGCGGGGCTGTGCCGATGTGCGGCTCCGCCGCGCGGCTGTGTCGATATGCGGCTCCGCCGCGTGGGACCGGCCACGACGGCGCCGCGGACGATCGACGGCAGGTCAGGGCACTTCCAGCGGAGCGCTCAGTGTGCGGCGGCCGTACGGTGCCGTACGGCCGAGCCCTGGCGGCCCTTGACGACCTCCAGCTGGGTGGGGATCCGCCGGCGCAGATCGGCGACATGGCTGACGATGCCGACCGTACGGTCGCGTTCGCGCAGCGAGTCCAGCACGTCCATGACCTCGTCCAGGGTCTGCTCGTCGAGGCTGCCGAACCCCTCGTCGATGAAGAGGGTGTCCAGCCGGACCCCGCCCGCCTCGTCGGTGACCACATCGGCCAGGCCCAGCGCGAGGGCGAGCGAGGCGGAGAAGGTCTCGCCGCCGGAGAGGGTGGCGGTGTCGCGTTCGCCGCCCGTCCAGGCGTCGATGACATGCAGTCCGAGACCGGAGCGGCCGCGCCCGCCGGAGCGGGCGTCGGAGTGCACCAGGGTGTAGCGCCCGGAGGACATGTGGCGCAGCCGTGCGCTCGCCGCCGCCGCGACCTGCTCCAGCCGGGCCGCCAGCACATACGCCTCCAGCCGCATCCTGCGCTCGTTGTCCGCGGAGGTGCCCGCCGCGAGCGAGGCGAGGCGGGCGATCCGGTCGTGCTCCGCGCGCAGCGGGGCGAGCCGGCGGGCGTCGGCGACCGCCTGCGCGGAGAGCGCGTCGAGCTCTTCGCAGCGGGTGCGGGCCGCGGCGTCCGCGGCCGAGACCTCGCGCAGCGCGCGGGTGGCCGCGTCGGCCGCCGTCTGCGCCGCCGCGGGGTCGGCGGGCGGCGCCTGCGCGGCCGCGAGCACTCTCGGGTCGGACAGCTCGGCCGCGACCGCCGCCGACTCCGACTGCCAGGCGTCGAGACGGCGGCGCGCCTCGCGCTGCCGGTCCGGGGGCAGCACGGCCTCGGCGGCCTGTTCCGGGGTCTCGAACCCGGCCCGGTACGCGGCGTCGGCGAGCCGGGCGTCGGCCTCCTTCAGCCGGTGCGCGGCCGCCTCCGCGGCCCGCGCCGCCTCGGCTGCGCGGGCCAGC
>NZ_JACVYG010000244.1:0-404 GCF_014712245.1 Streptomyces sp. 5-10 | reverse complement strand
TGCTGGATCGGCTGCCCGTGACGGCGAACGGAAAGCTGGATCGGCGGGCCTTGCCTGCTCCGCACGGGGGTGGTGGATCGGGGTACACCGCGCCCAGGGATGGGGTCGAGGAGCTGCTGTGTCGGTTGTTCGCCGAGGTGTTGGGCGTGGAGCGGGTGGGGGTCGAGGAGGGTTTCTTCGATCTGGGTGGGCATTCGTTGTTGGCGACGCCGTTGGTGTCGCGGGTGCGGTCTGAGCTGGGGGTGGAGCTGCCGGTGGGGGCGGTGTTCGAGGCCCCGACAGTGGCCGGGCTGGCTCATCGGGTGGCCAGGGCCGCGGGTCAGGCGGGCCGGGAGCGGCCCGGGCTCGTGCGGTGTGATCGGCGGCCGCAGCCGTTGCCGGTGTCGTTCGCGCAGAGCCGGTTG
>NZ_JACVYG010000243.1:0-411 GCF_014712245.1 Streptomyces sp. 5-10 | reverse complement strand
GATGCCGTGTGGGTTCGCCATGCCACGGGTTCGTTGGTGGCGGAGGGGTCGGCTGGTGTCGGTGGGGTGGTGTTGGAGCAGTGGCCGCCGGTGGGTGCGGAGCCGGTGGTGGCTGATCTGGAGGTGTTCTATGAGCGTTTCTCCGAGCGTGGGTTTGATTATGGTCCGGCGTTTCGGGGGTTGGAGGCGGTGTGGCGGCGTGGTGAGGAGGTGTTCGCTCAGGTTCGTCTTCCGCAGGAGCGGGTGGGGGAGGTGGAGCGGTTTGGGGTGCATCCGGCGTTGCTGGATGCGGCCGTGCATGCGGTGGCGTTGATCGCTTCGGAGGAGGATCAGGAGGCGGCGCGTATTCCGTTTGCGTGGTCGGGGGTGCGGTTGCATGCCTCGGGTGCGTCGGTGGTGCGGGTGCGGTTG
>NZ_JACVYG010000242.1:0-440 GCF_014712245.1 Streptomyces sp. 5-10 | reverse complement strand
CCCCATACAACTCACGGCCCATCCCCAAACGCTGCGCACCCTGACCCGTGAAGACGAAAGCCGTGCTGATGTCCGGACGGGCCCGTCCGTGGACGATCCCCTGACCGGGCCTGCCGGACGCGAGATCACTCAACGCGTCGAGCAGTTCCGTCCGATCGGCACCGATGACGGCCGCGCGCTGTTCCAGTCCGGACCGTGAACAAGCGGAGGCAAGGGCCACGTCCGCCATGTCGAGGTCGGGGTACTCATTCAGGAAGTCGCCGAGGCGCTCCGCCTGGGCCGGAAGTGCCTCGGCGCCAGGGGCGGAAACGATGAGCGGAATGGCGGCCCAGGGACCGCGCTCCACCACCTCGGGTTCCTTCAGAGCGGGACCTTCTTCGAGGATGAGGTGGGCGTTGGTGCCGCTGACGCCGAAGGAGGAGATCCCGGCCCGGCGCGGG
>NZ_JACVYG010000241.1:0-442 GCF_014712245.1 Streptomyces sp. 5-10 | reverse complement strand
CCGGGATGATGTATCACGACTATGTCTTCAACAGTGCGTCGGGGGCGATCGCGTCGGGGCGTGTGTCGTATGTGCTGGGCCTGGAGGGGCCGTCTTTGACGGTTGATACGGCGTGTTCGTCGTCGTTGGTGGCGTTGCATCTGGCGGTGCAGGCGTTGCGGAACGGTGAGTGTTCGCTGGCGTTGGCCGGTGGTGTGACGGTGATGGCGACTCCGGCGCCGTTTGTGGAGTTCAGCCGTCAGCGTGGGCTTGCGGCTGATGGGCGGTGCAAGGCGTTCTCGGCGGACGCGGATGGCACGGGGTGGTCCGAGGGTGCGGGCATGCTGCTGGTGGAGCGGTTGTCGGACGCGCGGAAGAACGGTCATCCGGTGCTGGCGGTGGTGCGTGGCAGCGCTATTAACCAGGATGGTGCGTCGAATGGTTTGACGGCGCCGAATGGTCC
>NZ_JACVYG010000240.1:0-480 GCF_014712245.1 Streptomyces sp. 5-10 | reverse complement strand
TCGGCTGGGCGGGTCGGGGAGTTTTTGGCGGGTGGTGATGGGAGTTTGCAGTTGGCGGCGGTGAATGGTCCGGGTTCGGTGGTGGTGTCGGGTGCGGTGGGGGCGTTGGAGGGTTTGGCGGGGCGGTTGGGGTCGGTGGGGGTGCGGACGCGTTGGATTCCGGTGGATTATGCGTCGCATTCGGGGTTTGTGGAGGGGGTTCGTGATCGGCTTGTGGGGGAGTTGTCGGGTGTTTGTCCGGTGTCGGGTGAGGTGGCGTTCTATTCGACGGTGACGGGTGGTGTGTTGGATACGGCTGGGTTGGATGGGGGGTATTGGTATGCGAATCTTCGGGAGACGGTGGAGTTTGAGCGGGTGACGCGGGGTTTGCTGGCTGATGGGCATGGCATTTTCGTGGAGTGCAGTCCGCATCCTGGGCTTTTGGTGGGTATTGGTGAGACGGTGGAGGCGGTTGGTGCGGGGGCGGTGACGGTGGGGTCG
>NZ_JACVYG010000239.1:0-500 GCF_014712245.1 Streptomyces sp. 5-10 | reverse complement strand
GTCCTCCGGGCTCGCCACACCACCCGGCAGACGGCACGCCATACCCACGATCGCGATCGGCTCGTCCGCACTGCCCGCGACCTGCTGCCGCAGGTCGTGCAGCTCGGCCGTGACCCGCTTGAGGTACTTGAGGAGTTTCTCGTCCGTGGCCATCTTCGATTTCCTCACTGGGGGTTGTGGAGCGGCAGTCAGTGAAGGCGTGGTTTCTTAGGAGATTCCGAGTTCGTCGTTGATGAAGTCGAGAACCTCATCGGCAGAGGCGGATTCCAGTTGCTCTGCCACTGTGGAGTTCTCCGTCTGTCCACCGAGTCCGTTGAACTTCGCCACCAGCCCCTGGAGACGGAGCATGACACCGGCCTTCTTGGCCTCGTCGGAGAGCAGTCCGGTGATCAGTGATTCGATGTCCTCGATCTTGGAATTCACCAACGACAGGGCGTCGTCGGTGGTCCCGAGCTCGCCGTGCAGATAGCGGGCGAGCGCCAGCGGGGTCGGATAGTCGA
>NZ_JACVYG010000238.1:0-512 GCF_014712245.1 Streptomyces sp. 5-10 | reverse complement strand
GGGGGACGGTGCCGGGGGTGTTGGGTGAGCGGGTGGCGGGGTGTGGTGGTGCGGTTGCGGTGGTGTGTGGGGAAGTTGCGTTGTCGTATGGGGAGTTGGGGGTGCGGTCGGATCGGTTGGCGCGGTTTTTGGTGGGGTGTGGGGTGGGGCCGGAGCGGTTGGTGGGGGTGGCGTTGTCGCGTTCGGTGGATGTGGTGGTGGTGTTGCTGGCGGTGTTGAAGGCTGGTGGTGCGTATGTGCCGGTGGATCCGGGGTTTCCGGCGGAGCGGGTGCGGTTGATGGTGGAGGATGCTGGGCCGGTGTTGGTGGTGGCGTCGGGTGATGTGGTGGGGCGGTTGCCGTCGTTGGGTGTTCCGGTGGTGGTGCTGGATGACCCGGAGACGGCGTGTGAGGTGGCGGGTTGTCCAGTTGGGGAGGTGACCGACGCGGATCGTCTGGCGCCGCTGCGTCCGTCGCATCCGGCGTATGTGATGTACACCTCCGGCTCGACCGGCACCCCCAAGGGCGTGGTG
>NZ_JACVYG010000237.1:0-517 GCF_014712245.1 Streptomyces sp. 5-10 | reverse complement strand
GGCATGTTGCTGCAGACAGTTCCACCAGGAGGGTCCATGTTCCCCAAGATCCGCACACGCCGCCTCGTCCTCGCCACCGCGGCGGCCGCTGGAGCCGCCGCGTTCGGGGCTGTGACGGCGGCGTGCACGCCTGGAGCGGAGGGTAACGGTGATCCGGACCCCAAGGTCGGCCTGGTTGCCCTCTGCAGCGACGTGCTGGTGCATGCGCGGAGCACGGTGAACTTCGGGAGCCCGGCCAAGCCCGACATCAAGAAGATGGAGAACAAGATCGGCAGCTCCGGCCACGACCGCGACCCCTTCGCCGACGACGCGTCCGCCGGCTGCCAGAACACCAGCGGAGCCTACGGCTCCCGCGTGATCCTCAAGGCACCAGGGCTCAACAGCGGCAAGCCCTGGACCGTGACCGCACCGGAGGACCGCAACCACGTCCTCGTCGTCCGCCTCACCCAGCACGCCGACGGGACGGTCACCGGAACCAAGGAGCTCCTCCGCGCCCACAACTGAGCACGGACAGCCG